>USKS01000153.1 GCA_900555345.1 uncultured Eubacteriales bacterium | reverse complement strand
AGCTTGAGGACAAAAAGGAAGAGCTGCAGGCCCGCGCCGACGGCGAGGCGGACGAGGAGTATATCATAAAGACGGCAAAGGACAGGCTGAACCTGCGAATGCCCGAGGAGATAATATTCTATAACGATATTTTTAATTGACGAAGTATCGAGAAAAAAACAGTGATAATATGGAACATTTAGGAGTAGAAGTACGTCCCGGAAAATATGGTCTGAATCTTTCAAGAGAAAGCTATGCAGCGATAAATAATAAAAGTTCTTTCCATATAAAATTTGAAAACATGAGCTGCGCGTATGCAGACGGGACGGGAAAAACATACACAGATGAATGGTGCGATTGGTACAGAAAGTGTTGTTTGGCAAACTTTGATTTGAACATGAAGTATTTCGAAATGCTTGATGTGACAGAGTTTAATAACGCATTGGAACACTTCTTACTTATAAATAATCGATTTAAGCGGATATATGACCTGAATCGTGCGCATTTTTCGGGATATTACATCATGGTTCTCGATAAGTACAAGCAGATATACGTTGGAACTGCCGATGATATCACCGTAAGAATCAGACAACATTGGAATAAAACAAAGCCTTTTGACAGATTGCTTTGCCCGATAGGTGCCGTATCTACATCAATACTGTCAATAGATGCCTTTAGACCGCTTGATACTACGCGGGTTTATGCATATGCCTCCGGCAGAACCTATATTAATGAGGACATATTCATAAAATCATTTCCTGCAAAATTTCTATGCAACAGAGTAGGTGGCGGAAGAATACCGATAGAAAATCTGATATCCGGTCCGAGAATACGTAGTTTGGTTATGGAGGACTTCTACGAGCAAATAGATGAATCCATCAAATTATATTCTCCGCAAATGCAAAAGTATATTGCAAGAATGAAGCAATTTGATATTGACAATTACCGGTCATCTGTCAACCATTACAATCTTAACCTTGTTAACGATGTTGACGACTACGTATCGACTATAGAAAGTTTCGGAAATCTGAGTAGCAGGAAAAGTTCCAAGGCCGGATATAAAAAGACGCAAAGAACGTTTGGCAAGGATTTCAGACTTTTGACAGCGTTAATATCGGTTTTGTTGGCATTGCTATTGATACTTGCCGCTATCACATTCATTCTTCCATAAAGAGAGCCCTTGACGGCTCTTTTTATTTTTTGTAAGCATTGTGTAAATATTACAGCGCCGGGGCAGCGCAAATTATCGATTTCTCTTTACATATTGTCGTATTTATGGTATTATTATTTTGTATTTTTATGTGCAGAGGTGACCTTCGTGAATAAGTATGAAAAAACATATGCAAACCCTATAGTCCTCCCCGATTACCCTCTGGGCAGAGAAGGACTTGAGGACGAATTCAACTGGCGTGAGACAGCCGATCCTTCCGTTCTGTACGAGGACGGCATCTGGTATCTGTATCCTTCCTGCGGTATGGTCTACTGGACGGAGGACTTTGTCAACTGGAAGCATGAGAGAATGGAGCCCTATGACATGGGATATGCCCCCACCATCGTAAAGCACAAGGGCAAATACTATATCTGCGGCAGCCTTTCCGATCTCTTTATGGCTGACAACCCCAAGGGACCGTTCAAATCTGTCGGATACTTCAAGCTGCCCGACGGCTCAAAGCTGCCCCGCTGCTACGATCCCATGGTGTTCTCCGATGACGACGACAGACTTTATCTGTATTACAGCACAGGTGAGCCGCTTATGCTTGCGGTAGAGCTCGACTCGGACAACCCCACACAGCTGCTCGCTGTTCCCGAGGTAGTGTTCCGCTTTGACCCCGCTCACAAATGGGAGCGCGCGGGCGAGTACAACGAGGACGGCAGAATGTGCGCCATGGAAGGCCCCTGGATGTACAAGAAAAACGGTACATACTACCTTACATACGCCGCGCCCGCAACGGAGTATTCAACATACGCAATGGGCGCCTACAAGGGCAAAGGTCCTCTCGGACCCTTTGAGTACATGAAAACGAATCCTTTCACTTTCAAAAACTCAGGTCTTGTGCGCGGACCCGGACACGGCTGCATCGTTGACGGCCCCAACGATTCCATCTGGGCGTTCTACACGACTACCATCTGCTATCTCAGCCATCTTGAGAGACGTATCGGTTTTGACCCCATATACATAAACGAGGACGGCGATCTCGTTTGTCCCGAAGTTTCGGAAAATCCCCGCTGGGCGCCCGGCACGGTTGAGGATCCGGTACATAACAGCGACACGGGTCTTGTATGCGTTACCGGCCGCCGCCGTGCGGTGGCTTCAAGCTGCGCTCCCGGACGCGACGCGCTTTACGCGACTGACGAGGATCTTATGTCATGGTGGCAGCCTGCCGACGATGACAAGTGCCCCACACTTGAAATCCCCATTGCGCCTTGGGGCATGAACTGCTGCGCTATGCGTATTCTTTGGAGAGATGTCGATCTCAGCCTGCAGCACGGCAATCTGCCCGGACCTATCAAGTATAAGCTTGAGATTTGCGATACCTTCAAAGAGGACTGCCACTGGACGACTGTGGTGGATCGCAGCGAAAGCACCGAAGACCTTATAGTTGACTACCGCACGTTTGAGGCTGTCCGCGGCAACCGTGTACGTCTGACTATCCTCGGCTGGCCTGAGGGCATCAAACCCGGCGTTATGAATATTTCCGTATTCGGCTGGTGGTCCCCCGAGGAGAACGCCTGACGGCGTGCCGTAAAGTTTATCCCGACTGCCGCACGGCAGTCGGGTAAATATAATCAGAAGGCGGACAAGAGCGCCTGATATCGCAATTATTCGGACGGTAATATATGGATATAAACAAGACATACTGCAACCCAACGCCTCTGCCTGACTATCCTCTCGGAAGAAACTATCTTCTGCGCGAAAACTATCCCCACAGGGCAGACTACCGTGAAACCGCCGATCCCACCGTTATATACGAGGGCGGCAAGTGGTATCTGTATCCCTCCTGCGGAATGGTATACTGGACGGAGGATTTCATCCACTGGAATCATGAGCATATGGAGCCTTATGACTGCGGCTACGCGCCTACTGTCGTAAAGCACGAAGGAAAGTTCTATCTTCTTGCCTCGTCTTCGGCTCTTTATGTATCGGACTCCCCCATGGGACCTTTTGAAAGTCTCGGAAACCTTAAGTCTCCCGCAGGCGAGGACGTTCTTTGCGACGACCCCATGCTGTTTTCCGATGATGACGGAAGACTGTATCTGTACTGCGGCTGCGGCGGTGCCATAAGCGCTGCCGAGCTTGATGCGAAAAATCCCGTTCAGCTTCTCGAGGATCTTCGCGTAATGTTCCCGTACAACACGGCGGACCACGTCTGGGAGCGCATGGGCGACTGGAACGAGGACGGCTCTTACAGCTGGACTGAGGGCTCGTGGATGCTGAAGCACGACGGTACGTACTATCTCATTTACAGCGCCCCGGGCACTGAGTGGGTGACATACGCCATGGGCGCATATACTTCGAGATCCCCCATGGGTCCATGGAAGTATATGGAGACAAGCCCGTTTATAATAAAGCGCGAAGGAATAGTGAAGGGAACGGGGCACGGCAGCGTTGTTGAGGGCCCCGGCGGTACATACTGGGTATTCTACACCTGCTGCATGTGCTACGGCGGAAAGTTTGAGCGCAGAATAGGCTACGACCCGCTGGGCTTTGACGCGGACGGAAACATTATGCTGGTCCACGTCAGTGAAACGCCGTCTTTTGCGCCGGGTGTTATTGAGAATCCTCATATTTCAAACAGCGCGGGACTTGTTCCGCTGACACAGCACAGAGACTGCGAAGAAAGCTCCGCCGCCCCCGGGCGCGACGGGCTTTACGCTATCGACGACAGCATGATAACGTGGTGGCAGCCTGCCGACGATGACAGCGACCCTACGCTTACTGTATTTCTTTCCGTTGACAACACCACCCGCGGGCTCGATATTTACAGCGCGCGGATAATCTGGCGCGACGTGGGTCTTGACGTTAAGAAAGGATATTTGCCGGGTCCCTTCGGATACAAGATCGAAGCCGAGGACATGGACGGCAACTGGTACTGCGTGCTTGACAAAAGCCGCAATACCGAGGACATGAACATTGACTACAATCCTGTGAAAAAAATGCGAGCGAAAACCGTAAGGCTGCGCATATGCAGCCATCCCGAGCATATAAAGCCCGGAGTCGTTAACTTTACGGTTTTCGGCAAGTGGACACAGGAAAACTGATACGGGAGCGTGAATAAATTGTTTTACAGCTTCAAAGGCGGTCTGAGACTGGACGCTCATAAATACAGCGCAAATTCTCCCATCGAGCGTATGGAAGAGCCGCAGACCGTTTCAATATCCCTGACGCAGCACGTGGGCATTATGTGCCGCCCGACTGTCAAAGTCGGCGACAGGGTGCTTGAGGGTCAGCTTATAGGCGATATCACAGGCGGTCTCGGCTGCCCCGTGCACGCAAGCGTTTCGGGCACGGTTATAAGGATAGACGAGGTCACCGGCGCGTCCGGCGGGCTTTCGTACAATATAGTTATTGAAAACGACAGGCAGCATATCATGTCGCCCGAGGTGCATC
>USKS01000152.1 GCA_900555345.1 uncultured Eubacteriales bacterium | reverse complement strand
TAGAAGAGTCCGGACTTGACAAACTTATAACCGCCGGATACTCCCTTCTCGGACTTATAAGCTTTCTCACCGCGGGTCCAAAAGAGGTGCGCGCGTGGACCATCCGCCGCGGCACGAAAGCGCCTCAGGCTGCGGGCAAGATACATTCCGACTTTGAGCGCGGATTTATACGCGCCGAGGTCGTTGCGTTTGACGATCTTGTTGCCTGCGGCTCTCTCGCGGGCGCGAAAGCCAAAGGCCTTCTGCGCAGCGAAGGCAAAGATTATGTAATGTGTGACGGAGATGTAGTTGAATTTCTGTTCAACGTATAAAAGCTATGAAAAAAATAATTTCCGCGGCAGCCGCCGTATGCTGCCTTGTATGTATATTCTCCCTTTTCTCATGCGGCAAAAAAGATGTCGGAGAGGGCTCGATTGTGGGAAAGTGGAAATATTCGCTCAACGCGGATATACGCGACGTGCTGACCGAAGTCATGGCGGACACGAGCGTTTACGACGACGTTTTCTATGAGTTCAACGAAGACGGCACGGGCTGCACGTACACAAAAAACAATCCCGAAAAAATGAAGTTCACCTACACATTTGACGGCTCGACGATCCATATCATCAACGAGTACGCGGAGTTTGACGTGAGCGCCAAGGTAAAGGATGACACGCTGAAGATCACCGAAAACGACAACACCGTCGAATTCGAGCGTCAGTAATACAAAAGCCGAAAGAAAAGCCCCTTTTCGGGGCTTTTTCTTTCATGTGTCGGAAAAAATATTGACTATCGCAAAAACATAGTATAAAATATAAGGTGGAAATTTTTAGAGGAGATACGGATCATGAAATATTTCAAAAAATCCGTTGCCGCGCTGCTGTGCGGCGTAATGCTCATATGCTCTCTTTCGCTGTCGGGAACGGCAGCCGGCGATGCTGAAGGCGGTAGGTTTGTTTTCGGAGACGCGGACTCGCTTTCGTATGTCAGCGACGTAAATAACCTTGACTGCTCCTTTAATAAGACCGAGAAGTCGCTGCAGCTCAAAGTAAACTCCTCCGCTGCCGATCCGGATCCGCATTTTACCATTGATATGGAAAAGATCGGCGTTTCCCTTTCGGCTTCGACTTACAAATACATGGTATTGACGTACCGCACGCCCGCAAGCGTTTCCGACAAGGCGAACGCATGCGAGGTGTTTCTCAGCGCGGGCAGCGTCGCCGCCCCCACAGCCGGGAAAAGCGTTGTTTTCGCCACTGAGAAAAGCGGAAAGTACATTGGGAAAATACTTGATCTTTCCTCTCTCTCCTGGTGGAACGGCGACATTCACAGCATCCGCATCGACCCGTACTGCGGCGCTTCGTTCGGCGATGTAATGCTTATCGACTCGGTGATACTCTGCAAAACCTCCGTAGCCGCCACCGCAGTTGCCACAAACAGGGTCAAGTCGGCATACGATGCCTCCTCTCCCTATTCGGGCACCGATTATGTATGCACGGCATACGACGTTACGAAGTACACATCCCCCTTGTGGAAAGGCAATATTGTGTATAACGAGGCGGTATACCCCGTGGAGGATGCCTCCGGCAACGCCGTGTACACTCTCATGTACACCCCCGATAACGTTATGTGCCTGTACTCCGCTGACTTTTCAAGCTCGTATACGGAGGGTATAGATTTTACGGTCAGCGGCAACAAGCTGACTATACTGAAATCCGGCGCGATACCGCTTAAAAAATACTCCTACATACACCGCGACTACGCCGATGGCTACAGGCGTACCGCCGCAGGCGACGGACTGTACGAATACTGGGGTCAGTCTAAGGAGTTCTTTAACGGATACCTCAACATAACCTACACCCACAGCGACGCATGGAGCGGCCCCGTGCCCGAGGACAAGTCCGCAAAGCTGCCGAATACGGCAGAGCAGATCAGAAACAAGGGTTCGCTCAACATCGTATATTTCGGCGACTCCATATGCGGAGGCGCGAACGCTTCATCATACAGAAACGTTTACCCGTACGCCGAATGGTGGAACGAGCAGATAAGCTCCGAGCTTTCAAAAGGCTTCGGCGTTAATGTCAAGACGACCATATCTTCCGTGGGCGGCAGTACCGCCTCCGATATGGTCTCGTCTGTTCAGGAAAGCGTTATAAATCACGATCCCGATCTCGTATTTATTGAATACGGCGTCAACGACGCCATGAACGCAAGCCAGGACAGCGACTACAACGCCGCAAAACTGAAGTCCGAGTTTAAATCGGGTATAGATCAGATGATACAGCGCATCCGCGCTTCTCTCCCGAAATGCGAGATCGTTCTCGTCGCTCCCTTTTACAGCAATCCCTTCTGCCACTATATGTCATACTTCGAAGCCTGCCGCGACGCGCTGTGCGAGCTTGAAGCACAATACAGCGGCGTTGCCGTGGCGGACGTTACCGCAATGCACAATTACCTGCTCACTTTCAAGGATTATCTTGACACCAGCGGCGACAATATGTGCCACCCCAACGACTTTATGTCCAGAGTTTTCTCGCAGGTCTGCCTTGAAACGATAGTTCCCGGCGGCGTTTCGGCATATGAGCCGAAGGACGAACCGAGAGACCCGGACGCTCCAGAGAATTATTCCACGAGCGCCGCTCCCGGCGGCCACGGCTGGTACTGGCCGTCAAGCGAGGCATACGGTCATATTTCCGGCTATGGCACAAACGGACAGGATATCGACCTTTCCGTTGACCTTTGTCTTCTTCCCTCCTCAGAGACTTCCATGGCACGCCTCTGGACGGCAGACGGCAGCCATATATCCATAACTCCCATAGGCATCACACTCGGCAATAAAACATATCCCTATTCGTGGGGCGGCGTTTCCGTCTTCAACTGGCACCGCGTCAGATTTGTTATAAAGGACGGTGCCGCCGCAGTATATATTGACGGCGAAGAAGTTGCCAGAGTTCAGTCGGGTATCGTGGCATACACGGACTATCAGATGCTGTTCAGTCAGTACGGTGAAATGTACATTGACAATATCGAAATGAGATCAAGCAGCGGCAAAGAGTATTTCAGCTGCGATTTTGAAAACGAAGCTGCCGCAAAGAAGCTGTTCGGCTCGGGGCTCGGGCAGTACGCCATACTTGACGCAAACACCGTAAGCTACGATCTCTGCGGCGGCAGCGGAGATTTCCGGCCTCAGGTAAAGGCAGCAGGCAAGGCTCTGCCGCTCTACACCGCAAAACCCGAGCGCGAAAACTACACGTTCATGGGCTGGGCGGAGACGAAAAATGCCTCATCTCCCGACTATGCCGCAGGCGCAAAGCTTGAAAAAGAGCTCACCGCTCCTCTGACGCTGTATGCACTTTGGAAAAGCGATGCCGCATCAGCCCCGGTGATAGAGTCTGTAACGCCCGCGTCAGCTTCGATAACCGACAGCGGCAGCGTAAGCTACACCATGATAGCCGTCGGTGAAGGCCTCAGCTATGCTTGGCAGAGCACGGACGCGCTGCCCGACGGAGTCACTCTGTCCGGCACCGACACACAGTCGCTGACCGTAACCGTTCCGGAGAAGCTGAAGGCTTCGTTCACCGCATCGTTCATATGCACGGTCACCTCCGACGGCGGCAGCGCCGTTTCCGATCCCGTAACACTCTCGTACACATCGACATACCTCGCCGGAGACATCAACGGCGACGGCAAGGTGAACGGCAAGGATCTTACAAGGCTCGCGAAGTATTTCACCGACAAGAGCACGGCGGTTGTAAAAGCCGCGATTGACGCAAACGGTGACGGTATGTGCAATGCGTCCGATCTTAACGTGCTCATGCGCTATATAGCCGGCGCGGAAATTACAATATATTAAAAAAGCAACATATAAGAAAAGGAATATCTCTGTTATGACAAAAGAAAGCATACTTTCCCTGCTTGAGGAGATCAAGAAAGCCGACGCGTCCGAGGACAGCGTACGCCTTCCCCGCGACACGGTATATCTCGATTACGACCGTGTCCTTTGCCGCCCCGGTGGGCGCGGCGACAGCCGTTTCCCCTATGAGCGCGACGGTCTTGTGGTCTGGGTCCACTCAGACGGATATATCGACGCCTGCGAGTCGCTTTTCACCATATTCCGCCCCTGCCATTTCGGTGAGGAGTCTCCCGTTTTGTTTTTCGGCGGACTCTCCCGCGAGGACGGAACATACTTTCCCGTATCCGTTACAGGCGCGTCCCGTCAGATGTTTGAAGAGGGAATTTCGCGCTACACCGTATATGGTCTGAGAAGCGCCGTATCCCTTGCCGACACTCCCGAGGTTGTATTTGCGCTGAAGACCTATGTTGACAAGGCAAAGCACATTCATTTCACTCTTTCCGCCGTCAACAAGACCGACAAAGAGCAGAAAATATATCTCGCGTCGTTCATCGAGGCGCTGCTGCGCTTCGATCAGTACGAGACTTTCTGGCAGAGAATGTCCAAGTACGGCTACTATAAGGGCGACGGCACATTTGTGCTTGAAAGCCGCAACGGCGACTCCGATATGCTCGTCATAAACAGAAAGTATACGGTCGGGTGCGCCGAAAACATAAGCTGCACCACGGCGCGCGGAGATTTTCTCGGCGGCAAGGGCGTGAACGTCTCATTTTCCGAGTCCCTCAGAAG
>USKS01000151.1 GCA_900555345.1 uncultured Eubacteriales bacterium | reverse complement strand
GCATACGAATTCGAAGATCCGGGCGAGGACGACGATGTTCCGGTAGTTCTTTCGAACAATCGCTTCGCCTCAAATTTTGAGCCTATCGTGTCCATGTACGCCCTGCCGCTTTACGGCAAGTTCGACCCCACAATGCTCGTTTCCGTTTTCTACACGGTCATATTCGGACTTATGCTTGCCGACGTGGGCTACGGACTTATAATTCTTCTCGGGTGCCTTGCGGGACTGAAGCTGCTGCATCCCAAGGAGAGCATGGCAAAGCTTCTCAAAATGTTTGCAATATGCGGCGTTTCCTGCATAGTCGCCGGCGTTCTGTTCGGCGGATATTTCGGAGATCTGCCGAACGCGATCCGCGAGGGCTTCGGCGGCGCGAAGGATCTCGAAAGCCCCGCGATACTGTTCGATATGGTGGACGAGCCCATGATGTTCCTCGTGGTCTCCCTTGCCATCGGTGCGGTCCATATGATATGCGGCATGCTGGTGCAGTTTGTCGAGCTATGCAAGAGCGGACACGTATTTGACGCCATTGCCGATGTGGGCAGCTGGCTCATAGTTTTCGCGGGCATCGGAGTGCTTGCCGCGGTCAACATGACGGCGGGCGCCGCCATATGCGGCGTCGGAGCGCTCATGCTCATATGCACCCAGGGACGGCACGAGAAGAACATCTTCATGAAGTTTGCGAAAGGCGTTCTCAGCCTGTATGACATCGTAAGCTACGCTTCCGACCTTCTGTCCTATTCGAGAATACTCGCGCTGGGACTTGCCTCGGCGGTCATAGCAAGCGTTGTAAACCTGCTCGCCACAATGGGCGGCGTAAGCGTGCCGGGCATGATCCTGTTTGTGTTCGTGTTCCTTGTGGGCCACATCATAAACCTTTTGGTAAACCTTCTCGGCACATACGTGCACACGAGCAGACTTCAGTATATAGAATTCTTCGGAAAATTCTACGAGTCCGGCGGCAGAGAGTTTTCACCCCTCTCTCCCGAAATGAAATATGTAAATCTTAAATAAACATAAACCGAAAGTCAGAAAGGAAAAAGAATCATGACATTCACCGAGCTTTTGAAAACAGTATTTTCAGGAACAAACCTTGCGCTTCTCGGCGCAGCATTGGCAGCGGCTCTTGCCTGCGTAGGCAGCGCAAAGGGCGTCGGCATCGTGGGCGAGGCTGCAAGCGGCATGCTTGCCGAGGATCCCTCCAAGTTCAGCGCGGCGCTGCTTCTTCAGGCGCTTCCCGGCACGCAGGGTATCTACGGCTTTGTGACCGCGTTCCTTATCATGCAGCGTATCAATCTGTTCAACGGCGTTGCCGAGCTTTCCCTCGGTCAGGGCATGTACCTGCTGGCAGCAGCGCTCCCCATCGCAATAGTCGGATATTTTTCCGCCATCGCTCAGGGCAGAGTTGCCGCAAGCGGCATTGAGCTTGTCTCCCGCAGAGAGGGTCAGACGGTAAAGGCTATAACCTCCGCCGCTCTCGTTGAGACATACGCTATATTCTCCCTGCTCGTATCTCTTCTGCCTATACTCACCTTTACCCTTGACTGATCGCGGGGCGAATGTCGGAAAGCGCGTATATTTTACGCACAGTGCAGTACGGGAAGGATTGTTTGTAAACGATGCAGAATCTTGACTTGATAATCAAAAAAATCAAAGATGAGGCCATAGCCGCGGCTGAGGCGGAAGACCGCCGCTCGCAGCAGAAGTGCGAGGACATTATAAAAGAAGCCGAGGAAAAAGCCAAGACCGTTGCGGCGGGGGCGAGAGCTTCCGCAAAGCGCGAAAGCCTTGCCACGGTGGAGAGAGCTTATTCGGCGGCAGAGATGCAGAAGCGCTCCATAATGCTCGCGGCAAAGGTCGGCATGATAAATAAGGCTTTTGAGAAGGCAGAGCGCTGTCTTTGCGAGCTTTCCGATGAGGATTACTGCGTTTTCTGCGGACATCTTCTGGCGGACGCGGTAAAAGAAAGGATCGAAAGCGCAAAACGCCTCGCCGAGGAATACGGCGAGGGCGACGGCAGTGTTCCGTCCTTTGAGGCGGTGTTCAACGCCGCCGACAAAGATGTGCGCGCTCCTCTTATCGTAAAAGCGGCAAAGGCATTTCTGAAGCGCGAGAGCGCGGAGCTCGGCAAAACGCCCATCAGCGTGTGCGGCGAATGCGCCGACATTGACGGCGGACTGATACTGCGCTGCGGAGATATTGAGATAAACTGCTCCGTTGCGTCGGTCGTGGCTGCGGAAAAGGAAAAGAGAGCCGCAGAGATCGCCGCTATCATATTTGCCCCCGCCCGAGGCGGCGATGAGGGCGGAGATGACGAGAAGTGAATAAAGCGCTCGAAAGATTAGCTATGTCGCAAAATGCGCGGCAGAACACGGAAGGATCGTAAAATGATAAACGAACGGGAATATCTGTTTGCCTCTTCGTTTCTGAAGGCGTCGGACGCCGAGGGAACACCTGCGGACAGGCTCGCGCGCTTCGGCGCCGCGGCGGATCCCGAGGCTCTTCGGGGGGCTGTGCGCGAGGCTTGCCGCCTTGCGCCCAATGTGCCCGGTGAGCGGGTATACGACGAGGCATTCGCGGACGCGGTCAGAACGGTGCGCAGTGCCGTCCCCGATTTCGGGGTCTTCGGCTCGCTTTTGTACAAATATGACTGCACAAATATAAAAACCGCAATAAAATGCGCCCTTCGCGGCACTTCTCCCGACGGGCTCATGTTCTCCTGCGGAACAGTCGCGCCCGAGACCGTTCTTGACGGCGCGCGCTCGGCATCGTTTCACTCGCTGCCGCCGCACATGAACAAGGCGGCGGGAGAGGCAATGCACAGATACCGCAAAACGGGAGAGGCAAGAATCATAGATCTTATGCTGGACACGGCGTGCTTTGCCGACATGAAAGAGTCGGCGGCGGCATCCGGTGTGGATCTTCTCGGAGAGATAGTAACGGTGCGCGCCGACGGCACCAACGCCGTAACGGCACAGCGCATAAAAGCGCAGGGCATGCCGCCGGAGACGGCGTCGGCGCTTCTGCGTGAGGCATATGTGCCCGGCGGCGATCTTCCCGTTTCCGCGCTTATCTCGCCGGACGGCGGATGCGGCGATATAAAGGACGCGGCGCAAAGGCTGCCCTTCGCGAGTCCCTCTGCCCCGGTGCTTCGCGCATGCGCGGCGGAGAACAGCTTTTCCGGCGCGCAGAAGGTCATTGACGAGGCGGTGCTTCGCCTGTGCGACAAATACCGTTTCAAGCCCTTCGGCGCCGAGTCGGTCGTGCGCTATCTCGTTATACGCGAGGCGGAGATGACAAACTGCCGTATACTTGAGGCGGGCATGCGCGGCGGCTGCACGGAGAAAATGAGAGAAAGGCTGCGCAGAGCTTATGTATAAAATAGGAATTGTGGGCCCGCGCGAGCGCGTTATGTGCTTTATGGCGGCGGGCTTTACGGTATACGAGGCGGGCGACGCGGAAAGCGCCGCAAAAAGCCTTCGGCGTGCCGCTGACGACGGCTGCGCCGTTATATATGTAGTTCCCTCTCTCGCAATCGAGATCGCGGGAGAGATAGTGAGATACGCAAACAGGCCTATCCCCGCGGTGATTCCCCTGCCCGAGGCGGGCGGAGGCTACGGCATCACGCAGATGAGATCCGCGGTGGAACGCGCGGTCGGCGCGGATATTATTTTCAAAGAGAAATGATCGCGTCGGCGGCATTAAAATGAGACGTACAATGTGAAAGGTTTGGTCATATCGCATGGTTGAAGGAAAGATAGTAAAAATATCGGGTCCTCTCGTCATTGCCGAGGGCATGAGAGAAGCAAATATGTTCGACGTGGTTCGCGTCGGCGAGGACAAGCTCATCGGTGAGATCATCGAGATGCACGGAGACCGCGCATCCATACAGGTCTATGAGGAAACTGCCGGACTGGGACGCGGCGAAAAGGTCGTTTCCACGGGCGCGCCCCTCTCCGTTGAGCTGGGCCCCGGCATAGTTACCAACATATACGACGGAATTCAGCGCCCTCTCGAAAAAATGAGAGAGGTCTGCGGCTCCAACATTCAGAGGGGCATAGACCTGCCGGCGCTTGACAGAGAGAAAAAGTGGAAATTCACGGCGAGCGTCAAGGCGGGAACCGAGGTTTCCGGCGGCGACGTTCTCGGATATGTCGACGAGACGGAAGTCATCCGTCATAAGATAATGGTCCCTCCCACGGTACACGGCACCGTAAAGGAGCTGTTCTCGGGAGAGTACACGGTAGTTGACAAAATCGGCATCATCGATACGGGCAAAGAGGAAATGCCTCTCACGCTTATGCAGAAATGGCCCGTGCGCCGCAGCCGTCCCTACCGCGAAAAGCTGCCCCCGTCCGAGCCTATGGTAACGGGTCAGCGCTCCATAGATATGCTTTTCCCCATAGCCAAGGGCGGAACGGCGTGTGTTCCCGGTCCTTTCGGCTCGGGCAAGACAGTTGTTCAGCATCAGCTCGCAAAATGGTCAAACGTTGACCTTGTGGTATACATCGGCTGCGGCGAGCGCGGCAACGAAATGACCGACGTTCTGGGCGAGTTTCCCGAAATAGTGGACCCCCGCAGCGGCGAAACGCTGATGAAGAGAACAGTGCTTATAGCAAACACCTCCGATATGCCCGTTGCGGCGCGCGAGGCGTCGATCTACACCGGCATCACCA
>USKS01000150.1 GCA_900555345.1 uncultured Eubacteriales bacterium | reverse complement strand
GAAATACACTCCGTCACCGTTGTTTCTTTCGTTATATGCAGAAACCATTTCAACGCCTTTTATTGACATAAGTGCTTCAAGGGCGGCGGTGTCGGGGAGACGTATCCCGTCCGGAACGCTTTCGTAAGTCATATCGTACCGATAACCGTCTCGGTTCAGCTCTACGGTTACAACATTATTGCCCGAGCCTATAAGGTTTTCTTTTATCTGTTCGTTTGTACCCTTTATTGTGGAGACAATTGCAATAATTGCGGCAATACCGATGATAATGCCGAGCATTGTCAGAAACGATCTCAGCTTATGCCCCCATATGCCTTGAAAGGCAAGTCTTATATTTTCTCTCATAGCGCACCTCAATAATCGTAGTCATACAGCTCGGAGGGGTCTCCGTCCTTTGTGTGTGCGCCCTCTCTCACGCTGCTCCCGTACGGAAAAGCAAGCTTTTCGTCTCCGTTGAGACCGCTTATCACCTCTGTATATTCTTCCCAGACGGTTTTTCCGACTTTTATGTGCCTTTTTTCAAGAGTGCCGCCGTCTGTCTCTGCATACACATATGTTACTCCGCCTGTATCTTTTCTTATAAACATGTTCATTATATACAGACTGCTGCCGCTGTCCGTCTCGGGGCTGTATTCAACGCTTACGTACTCGCCTGCGCTGAGAAGCTTTGTATCCTCAACAAGCACCGTAAACGGATAATACGTAATATTTGATTCGTTCGAATAGCCATAAGAATACACGTCACCGTAAATTTTTCCGCCGCTGCCGTTTGAAGCTTCAACGGGAGTGTCTCCGATGCTTTGCACCGTACCGCTTGCCGCCGTGTCCGTCGTCCAGCTTGATACGGTAACCTCTGCGCCGACAGAGAGCTTTTCGCGGCTCCATTCGTCAATCGTGCAGGTGATGTAACAGCCTCCCGAGCCGGAGACCTTTATTATCGGCGAGTCAGAGCCTGCGGCTGTTTCCGGATCGAGCACGGATGTTACAGTCCCGTCAAGCTCCGCCGTGACCCTGTCGCTTTCTGTTTCCGCTCTCATGATCTTATACTCCGCCGCAGCCATCTCGGCGTCTTTTTTTGCATTTTTCAGCTGCTGCGTCGCTTCGGCTTTCATCTTCTTTATTTCCTCGGCGGTGTGCCCTGCTTTCCCGTCGCTGCCGTCATCGGTATCATCGGAGTTGCCGCCGTCAAACGGATCTGATATACCGGAGGCGTTGAAGAAGGCAAAGGAGATTTCTTCTCCGTACATAATGCGAACCCCCTGCCAGACGGTGCGTTCTCCGTCGCTCGTGTCCCCCGCGCGGGATGTGAAAACAACACAGCATTCGTTAACATTTTCGGGAGCCTCGCCGCACGCCTCAGCGCATTTTTCACGCAGAGCCTCAAATACCGTATTATCTGCCTCTGCGCTCTCCGACAGCAGGCATATAAGCGGCGAGTCCTCTCCTGCGCCGTCGGCGCCGTCGGGCACAATAATTTCGTATTCGTCCTTAAGGATATGCACATTTTTTTCCGGAGCGGGTACAGGTACAAACGGCGTAAGCTTCGAAATTTCGGCAAGGCTTTTTTCTGCCTCTTTAACCTTCAGCCGCAGCTTTTCAACATTCAGCCGTGCTCTTTCGACGGCTATTTGGGAAAGCGTTGTGTCAAAGGTCATAAGAGTGTCGCCCGCTTTCACGGTATCCCCCTCGCTGACACATATTGCTTTTACTTTTTTAGTATTACCGAGATAGACAGACTGCACGCTGCCTGCCGACACAGTACCGTCGAAATTCAGTGCTTCGTCATAATAATCCGCGCTTATGTCGCTGAAATCATAAACCGGCACGGGCTTTGACAGCCTCGGCGCAAGAAATATAAGGCTGCCTGCGCACAGCGCCGCCGCAACTGCAACAGAAGCGGATATTATTATGGCTTTTTTGACTTTTCCTTTATTCTTCATCTGAGTTATTCTCCCGCAGGGTGCTGCTGTCGTCAATGAGTCTGCCGTCGCGCAGATGGCAGATACGGTCGGCACGTGCCGCGATCCCGGGCTCGTGCGTTATCATGACAATGGTGATCCCCTTTTTATTCAGTTCTTTGAATATCTCCATTACCTGCTCACCTGACGCCGTGTCAAGCGCGCCCGTAGGCTCGTCCGCAAGCAGCAGCTTGGGATCGGCGCAAACAGCGCGCGCAATGGCGACTCTCTGGCACTGACCGCCGGAAAGCTGGTTCGGCAGAAACGCGGCTCTGTCAGAAAGCCCCACGGATTCAAGCGCCGCCGCCGCGCGCCTCCTGCGCTCTTTCAGGGGAACGCCCGCATACAGAAGCGGCAGCGCCACATTGTCAAGCGCGGAAAGGCGCGGCAAAAGGTAAAAATTCTGAAATACGAAACCAATATATTTTCCGCGTATATCCGCAAGGGCGTCGTCGGAAAGATTTGAAAGATCTTTTCCGCAGAGAAGATATTCTCCGCCGTTCGGCGTGTCAAGACAGCCGATTATGTTCATAAGCGTTGTCTTGCCGGAGCCGGAGGGACCCATAACGGCAACATACTCGCCCTCGTCTACCGTAAGGTCTATTCCTTCGAGCACGCGCACAGGCTGCCGCGCTCTGAAATAGTCCTTGCATATACCTTTAAGCTGCAATATCGCCATAGTCACCGTCTCCCGCATCCCCGGCATCAGCCGCGGCATTGTATGAATATCTGACTACCGCAGCACCGACTGCGCAGCCGTTGTCAGGATACGCTATAAAGTCGTCAAGGCTCAGTCCGTCGGTGATGACAACGCTGTCAGCGTCGCCGTCAGCCGCCTCCGCCGTCACCGCGCGCCGCTCAAGGCGTCCGCTGCCGTTGTCTGCCCAGACGAATTTGCCGTCCTCGTCCTCGCAGACAAAGCCTGCGGAAATGCAGATACCGTCAGTTTCCGGCATATTTTCCGTTACGTAAACATGCTGACCGAGAATAAGACCCTCGGTGCTGTCGGGCTGCACAAAGAACTTATATCTTGTTGCTGTATCGGAATACTCATTGTCCGAGCGGCTGTCCCGGGACGGATTGCCGTAATCCACCTTTGACACAGTGCCGTACCATATTGCGGTGCTGCCCGTGCGTGACAGTATTGCGACCCTGTCTCCCTCGGATACAGACCCGCGCTGAAGCTCACCGAGCACGCAGGAGATAATAAAGCTGTCGGACTGCTGAATTTTTATATATACCGTCCCCGAGCTCTCATTGTCCGCAATCCAGGTAACGCGCCCGGAAACGGGAGAGATGACCTCTGTGTCCTCGAGGATCCCGGCGGACTTTTCAACGCTTTCCTGCTTTGATGCGCAGTTTATCTGCGCTTCTTTAAGGTCAAGCTTTACGGACTGTATCTGCACCGTATACTGAAGCTGCATATCCGCCGCCGCAGCTTTCTTCTCAGCTTCAAGCTCATCTATCCGCCGTTTATAGTCTTCAACGGAGGCTTTTAACTGCTCAAGCTCAAGCTTTTCCTTATCAAGCTTCAGCTGCAGATCGTCGCTGTCGTAGCAGAACAGCTTGTCCCCCTTATCGACACTGTCACCTACGGCAACGAATGTCTCGGCGATCTTTTTGTCCGCGTCCCTTGACACTTCGCAAACGCTCTCAGATGCCGCAACACCCGAAAAAGCGTCCGTGCCTGACTGTGCATAGCCGCAAAGATCAGCCACAGACTGCACGTAAACTCCGCTCCCTTTATCGGCGCAGCCGACGGCAAGAAGAGATGCGCATAATAGCAGCGCGCAAATTGCAATTTTCGAAATTCTCATGTTTTCTGCCTTTCAGTTTCAATTAGTCCTTTTCGTATGTGCCTTCTTTTATAATAAACGTAAAACATAGGATATTATGTCGCAAGACCGAAAAACGGTCGAAATCAAAAAGGCTGCCGCGTGGCGGCAGCCGCCGACACAAGGAATGCGATGTGCCGAAATTTCTGTTAGTTTTTCAGTGCCTGAAGCGGTGCGGGGATACGTCCGCCGCGGGAAATAAACTTTGCGGGGGACGCCGCGTCGTTCAGCGGCATAACGGGACCGCTGCCCAGAAGCCCGCCGAACTCAAGCTCCTCTCCGACTCCCTTACCGATAGCGGGGATTATACGAACGGCAGTGGTCTTTGTATTTACCATACCTATAGCAGCCTCGTCCGCAATTATTGCGGAAATGACCTCGGGCGCGGTGTCGCCGGGCACGACTATCATATCAAGACCAACGGAGCAAACGCTCGTCATAGCCTCGAGCTTTTCAATTCCGAGTATTCCCTCTCTCGCAGCCCTTATCATGCCTGCGTCCTCGGAAACGGGGATAAACGCGCCGGAAAGTCCGCCTACGTTTGACGAAGCCATTACGCCGCCTTTTTTGACGGCGTCGTTGAGCATCGCAAGGCACGCGGTCGTTCCGTGTATACCGCAGCGTTCAAGTCCCATCTCCTCAAGGATATGGGCAACGGAGTCGCCCACGGCAGGCGTAGGCGCAAGGGACAGATCGACTATGCCGAAAGGAACGCCCAACTTTTCGGATGCAACGGTTCCCACAAGCTGACCCATACGGGCGATTTTGAATGCAGTCTTTTTAATGAGTTCTGCAATTTCATTTACAGAATAATCAGGGTGTTTGCTGATAGCACTTCTTACAACACCGGGGCCTGAAACACCTACATTTATTACACAGTCAGGTTCACTGACAC
>USKS01000149.1 GCA_900555345.1 uncultured Eubacteriales bacterium | reverse complement strand
GTCCACGCGCTATCCGCTCACGGTGGACTATGTGGACGAAAACGAGGATCCGGTGCTCAAGGCGCTGCATCTCAGCCGCGAGAAAAAGCCGCAGGGCATCATCTTCCTCGGCGGTGATGCGCGTATGTACGAGAAAAGCTATGGCCAGATCCCGCTGCCCGGCGTCGTCCTGACGACGGATGTCTCCGGTCTGAAGCTGCCGAATCTCTCCTCTGTGGCGACCGACGACGTCGCTGCCGCCGAGTGCGTGATATGCCGCATACGCTCTTGTCAGCGCTTCGCGGGCATATATGGGGCAAAATTCCTTTGCCGTGTACTTGTCATGATCGCGGATTATCTCTGCACGGAGCAGGCATTGCATGCCGTCCTCAAGAGCGGCATACTTTCTCTTCATCTCCTCGTCCCGCTTTTTCATTTTCTTTGTAGCGCTGATCGCTATCGAGACCGCCCCGCCGAGAACGAACGGCACCGCCCAGCGGATTATTGCGTCAACTATCGTTATCCACATTTCGCACCTCCTCGGCCGCAAAGCCTGTCCAGTCCGTATTTGCGATTTCGGCAGAGAGCGCTTCATATTCTTCTGCCGTTATTTCCACGCCGCCGAGACCCGTACCGATCATAAGCAGCTGCCCGCCTTCATCAATCTGTTTGTAATATCTCATTTGAGTCCTCCTATACCATAGCTATCCATCGGTAGGTGTATGTCAGAAAGTACCATGCCGAGCCGCCGTTAGTCGGCAGATATATGTTGGATGCCGTATCTGCCGTTTTGCTTGATGTGCAGTCTACAATATCGCCCTTTGCACAAAGCAGATAGCTGTGCGGGTTTGAGGCTCTGTTGTATGTTACGGCAAATGCTATCTCCTGAGTGTTAGGAGATGCGTCAGAACTAATGCTGCCGACAAATACATAGCTCGGAACAACTCCGAGACCGTGCTCAATTGACACTTCTTTCGTCATTGTCACAGGCGTGCACTGAAAAGTCCCCGTGGCTATACCCTCCGGCAGGCTGCCGCCCGTCTCAATAGCCGTTATCGCCGCCGCCATAGCGGAAAGCTTGTATGTGTCGGTGCTGCCGTTTTTGCCGCGTATAGCGTCGGCTATGGCTTTAATGCTGTTTTCCTCGTACAGTTTCTTTGACATCAGTAGCTCACCTCCGTACCGTCCGGCAGCGCGGCTATTACATCTGCGACAATTTCCGCTTTGTCCGCCGCTGTCCAGTAGTCTGTTCCCTTGACGGGAGTATGCCCGTCCGCGCCGGGAGTTCCGGGGGCTCCCTGCGCTCCGGTGTCACCTTTGTCTCCCTTTGCTCCGGGGTCTCCCTTATCGCCCTTTGCTCCCGGGTCGCCTTTATCCCCCTTTGCGCCGGGTGCTCCGGCATCGCCCTTGTCTCCCTTGTCTCCCTTTGCAACGGTAGTGCTGATAACATTTCCGACTATCTGCACATTGTCTCCGGCAATAAGGGCGTTCTGCTTTGCATTCCATGCGGTAGCCTCTTCATTGGTAACATAGTGTACAATCTTTCCGCTTGCCCGTAATTTTCCGGTTGACGGCTGTACTTTAAGCCTATCGCTGTACATAACGTTGTATAAGCCGTCCGTAAGCAGAACGCTTCTCCACCTATCCTCATTCGACGACTCCGCAAATACTTTTTCGATATCATCTGCATAGTAGCCGCTCTCCGCAACATTACCGTTGGCGTCAAATACGGCAATGCAGTTTTCCGACGCCCCCGGCACCTTCGGCATCTTCGTATCAAGCCCGGTTTCTGTCGCCGTTACTCTGCTTATCAGCTGCGTCCATTCAGTGGATTCTTCGGACGGAACTGCGGCAGAGTCAAAAAGACTGTCGGATACGATCATGCGGAACTGAGGAGAGAAAAGCACATTCCCGTCGCTGTCCTGGAACCTCACCTCGCAGCTTGCCTCACCCTCCTCGGCACATTCGCCGCTGCTGAGCACTTGATAAATGCAGCCGTTTTCAACAGTACACTCCTGCGAGTATTTGCTGCCGCTCGGCGTCTGCGTGTGAAAATGTACAGCGGCAATGTTCGAAAGTTCCAAAGCCCGTGCACCCGACATAGGTACTATAACAAGGCGCCTCGCTCCGTTCTCCCCCTTTCGGGGGCCGACAAGGACATACTGGCTGTCCTGTCGGCTCACGTCAAGATAAATGCTGTAATCTACCATTTTGCCTCCTACTTGCTTTCCTCGTATTCTTCATACGACGAGTATTCTCTCATAAGCTCCTTGAGCTTTTTCGCCCACGTTCTGAAATAACTGTTGTCAAAAGCATCCGAAACATCGCGGAGCGCACTCTGTATATCGTCCGCTTCCTCATAGTAGCCTTGCCACATGAGCTTTATCCACTCGGACTTGTACGACGTGCCGACGCTGTTTCTGACGGTTTCTTCCGCCTGCTGTTCGGCTTTGTGCTCACTGAGCTTATCATCCTTTTTCTGCAGTTCCCGAGCTTTCTTTTCGCAGGCTTTCTCAAAACGCAGCGCCGCCTCTTCGGTTTTTCCGGCATCGATCGCAGACTTCACACCGCTTGTTGTATTCTGCAGCTTTCCGTCCGCTTTCACATATTCGTCGTAGCTGTCATATTCCAGCATGGCTTCCTCCGCCTGCCGCCGCCAGTCGTTAAATATGCTGTCGTCAAATCCGATGTCCAGAGCTGTAAGCATATCTTCGATATCCGCAGCTGTACCCTCGTCTTCTTCAAAGAGCGCCGCAATGTACTCACCCTTGTAGCCCTTGTTATAAGAGCCGGCAACGGAGCTTCGCAAACTCTTTTCCGCAGCCTGACGCGCTTTTGTTTCGTTTGTCTCCGCTCCTTCTTTGTCAAGTGCATCCTGCGTTTTCCGGTCGATATATTCGCCTGCCCTCTCAGCGGCCTTGTCTGTATTTCCGGCGTTCAGAGCTTTTTTAACTCCGGCGGCGGTGCTGTATTCGCCCTTTTGATTCTGCCAGTCCCAGCCGTCCGTTAAAAAGCCCTTCACATTGTTGTAGATGCCTGTAAACAGGTTTTTCAGGTTTGTCGCCGGGTGCCCGAGTATATCCCCTACGGAGAGCGCAAGGTATCCGGCAGACTTCATTACCGGCTCATATCCGTCGTCTTCTATTGCGGCAATGCTGTTCCAGAGATCGGCAATGTCACCCATCAGATCGTTTGCCGTCTGCAGAGGCGACAGCTCTATGTCGTCAAAGCTGAGTTTTTTTCCGTTATCGAAATAATTGTAGACAGATTTGATAACGGGAGTGGCAAACGCCTGAAACCAGAAGAACGGTATAAAGTTCGCCGCAGCGTTGCTCAGCATGTCCACGCCGAAACGCTTCGCAATGCTCTGAGCCGTCAGCTCATCGTTGTCGTCTCTCCACGGATCAAGCTTTCCGCGAACCGCCGCTGCTACCAGTGTCATGGCATTGAATACCAAAAGGCTTGATACCTGCGAGGCAACAGAACGTCCGAGTTGCGCCCTCGCAGCCACAACTTTTTCTTTCGCCGTGTTTATCGTTGCCGTGTCCCCTGCTTTTTTCGCCTGCTTGTATTCCGCAATTGCCGTGTTGAGACTGCTCACGGAGGAATACATAACGCCGAAGTTCTGCAACGGCTGCGTTTTAAACATGTACAGCATCTGCTTGACCGGTCCTGCACCCTTTGTCGCTTCCGTGCGGTGCAGCGGGTCATACATGGGCTGCGTGTTTTCGATTGCTTTTTCGTAAAGCGCCGTCACCTTGTTCCAGTATTCCTGAGAGCCCACCTCGACGTTTTGTCCCTTAACGTCTATTTTACACGCCTCCCATATAAGGGCGGTGGTGCCGACGTCCGCAGCCTGTATCCATTTTGTAGGGTCGATCTTGTTTCTGATGCCCTGCTTCATGTCAATTTTGTCAAGCTGCCGTGAGAGTGTATTGTTGATGCTTTCAAGCTCCGGTATTGACATACCGCGCCGCCGCTCCCAGTGCAGCGGCGTGTGCTCGTCTATCTCATTATATATCTCCTGGCAATGTCCGAGGTAGTACCCCCATTTGGTAGCCAAAGCTTCAGCAAGCGCTTTGCCGCTCACTACGTCTCCCGCCGTAAAATATGATGCCGCCTGCTTCATGGTAACGGATATATTTCCGGATAGGACGGACGTTATAAAGTTGGTTTTAAGCAGCTGTATAAACTCATCGTCCGACCTTGATCTGCGCTGCGCCTGCAGATCTTCCATAAGGCGCTCAATAACGTTTTTGTACTTTGCTGTATCCGTCCGGTTAAGCTCCGCTTTTACGGACGTTCGCCCAAATGTTGTGTTGTATGCCGCCTTAATGTCCCTGATGGGAACGGAGAGACCGTATACCTTTGAGACGTAATCCATATGATTGTTGATAACGTTCTCGACGCCGGATATAACGAGCGGCTGCTTTGCCTTATATTGGATTTCTTTGAGTATGCCGCCGCTCAGAAGACTTGCGTCGTACTTGATGCCGTCGAGCTGCACCGCAACGTAGTCGGAGGATACCGTCATGGGAAAATACATCGCTTCGGTGGCAATAACCTTTTTACCGATCTTGAGCATGGTCTGGTTGATAGCGTCCTTGCTCTTCTTGGAGAAAAATTCGCGCGCCGCGCTTATCCATTTTCTGTCGTAATCGGTCAGCTTCTCCGACAGCGTGTTTTTCATGCCTGCAAGCCACGCCTTCTGC
>USKS01000148.1 GCA_900555345.1 uncultured Eubacteriales bacterium | reverse complement strand
GCGCGGTATTTTTGATATTTCCCTGAAATAGCTGAGTACGTTTTCGACCTTCATATAAAGTCTCCTTTTGAAAAGAATATTGCTCTCATTACATTAATTGGCTTTTTCGCCGCGGCGAATACTTTCTTATACAGACAGTATATCACTATTACGCCCGCTCTTCAAGTGCCGACGGGTATTTATTTAAGGTATATTTATTGACTTTAAGATAATATTAAAGTATAATAAATAAGTATTGTGAGTAATTTTGCCTGTTTGCGGAGGGTGTATGAAAAGAGAACTGAAAATTTTCGCTTCGATATTGCTTTCGCTTACACTTTTTGTGCCGCTTATCTCCTGCGGCGCAAAGCGGGACGCGGATTTTGAGAAAAGCTATGCCACATCCTTCGGCACTGCCGCGGTAAAACTTTCGAGATATGACGCCGACGGCAAAAGAATAGCCGACGAAACCCTTGAGAAAATTGCGGACGACTGTGCAGCCGCGGCGGAGGCGCAGTATCTGCGCTACACTTCGTCAGACGATCTCAGCGCCGTAAATGCCGAGGTCGACACGGTTTTCGACTGCGACGCGGAGTTTATCTCTTCCATACAAAGTCTTATTGAGCTTTCGGGAGAGACCGACGGCGCGTATGACCCGTGCTGCGGCGCATATACCGGACTTTTTGCCGACGGGGAGCCGTCGGAGGAAGCGGCGGCTTCGGCTCTGTCGGCGGTCGGCGCGGATATGTTTTCTTTTTCGGAGACCACCGTTTTCAAAAGCAATAAATCGGCAAAAATAGATGTGGGCGCAGCCGCTCTCGGATATGCGTTTTCCGCCGCTGCGGACTTTCTTAAGGGGGCAGACTCCCGCAGCGCGGCGTTTGTTTCGGAGAGTGCCGTGTATGCTCGCGGGTATACGTCCGAGGACGGTCCGTACAATGTGGGCATCACTGCCGACGGAACGGATAAGTGCAGCGGATATTTCCGCATTACCGACGGTTTTGTGTTCTTTGCCGACGGTGAGCGCGACGCGGTCTACTCGCTCGGCAAAACCGTCGACGATAACCTGAAGATCTCAAAGGCTGCCGTTTTTTCGTCTGACGCGCTTACGGCTGCGGTCACGTCGCAGGCAGCGGTGACGGCGGGATCTGACGCGCTTTCTGCCATGTACGATTCGTTCGGCAGAAGCTTTGAGGCAGCATACTCAAAGCCCGACGGCAGCTTGACCGTAACGGAAGGTGCCGAGAACACCATATATACGCCCGAAACTGAGGCTTCGGGCGACTGACGGGGCATTTTTATGAGCGAAAAAACAGAAAAGAAAAACGAAGGCGGCAGGAAAAAGCTTGCGGCGCAGATAATCGCGATCGTGATTTTTATTGCGGTGAGCGTTTGCGCCTGTGTTTATATATACAGACTTTACAAGAACAACGAGTTTTCGAATTTCGAGGAGCTTGTGGCGTCCCTCGGCGCGTGGGGCGTTCTGTTCATGCTGTTTATACAGACCATGCAGGTCGTTTTCGCGGTCATCCCCGGGGAGCCCATCGAGCTTGCCATGGGCGCTTTGTACGGCACATGGTGGGGCTGCGTTCTCTGTCTCGCGGGCTGCGTTGCGGGAACGCTTATAATATTCATGCTTGTAAAATGGCTGGGCAAGGGCTTTATAGATAAATTTGCCGACTCCGAAAAATTCAAAAAGCTGAAATTTCTGCAAAAGCCCACCAACAGAGATATTTTCGTGTTTCTTCTCATGTTTATCCCCGGCACTCCCAAAGACCTTCTCACATACTTTTCACCGTTTACCGGCATAAACATGTGGCGCTTTCTCGTTATATCAACGGCAGCGCGTATACCGTCAGTTGTGTCGTCCACATATGTGGGCAAAAGCTTTGCAAACGGCGACTATGTAAAAAGCATTATAGTTTTTGCCGTGGTAGGCGTCATCAGTCTTGCAGGCATAGTTGTGTACAATAGGATTATAGATAGGAAAAACCGAGTTTCTACGGAGGAAGAAAGTAAAAGTGATGACAGCAAGTGATCCCCGGATAGAAAATGAAGTCGTCGCGCATCAGCTTGACATATGCGAAAAAATAAAGCAGATAAACCGCGAAAAATATAAAGACGGCGCGCCGGGGTACTATATTCAGACCTTCGGCTGTCAGCAGAACGAGGCGGACAGCGAGCGCATCGCCGGTCTCTGCACTCTTATGGGATACGTCCCCGCGGAGAGCGCCGAGGCAGCGAAGCTGATTCTCGTAAACACCTGCGCCGTGCGCGAGCACGCGGAGAAAAAGGCGCTTTCCATAATAGGGCAGACAAAGCACATAAAGGACGCCGATCCGGAAACGGTCATCGGTGTGGGCGGCTGCATGGTCACTCAGAAGCACAGGGCGGATACGCTGAAAAACAGCTATCCGTATGTGTCGTTCACATTTGATACCGGCGCGCTGCATCTTCTTCCCGAGCTCATTCTGGGCGCTGTTACGGGCGCTAAGAGAAAATTCGTCATAAGCACGGATTACGGCATTGCCGAGGGCATACCCACATACAGAGAAACGCCGTTCAAGGCGTGGCTTTCCATCATGTACGGCTGCAACAACTTCTGCTCCTACTGCATAGTCCCCTATGTCAGAGGGCGCGAGAGAAGCCGCACGCCCGAGGCGATCATTGAAGAGGCGCGCGGACTTATAGAGGGCGGGGCGCGTGACATAACACTGCTCGGGCAGAACGTAAACTCTTACGGCGCGGGCACCGATACTGATATAGCATCGCTTATGGAGCGCATATGCGCGCTGGACGGCGATTTCAGACTGCACTTTATGACAAGCCACCCCAAGGACGCATCCGACAGGCTCATTGAGGTGTTTGCCAAAGAGGACAAGATAGCAAAGCATTTTCATCTTCCCGTGCAGTCCGGCTCGGACCGCATACTTGCAAAGATGAACAGAAAATATACGAGAGAGAAATATCTCACGGTCATAGACAAGCTGCGCCGCGCTTGTCCGGACGTAAGCCTTACGAGCGACATTATCGTAGGCTTTCCGGGCGAGACCGAGGAGGATTTCGAGGATACGCTCAGCCTTCTCAAAGAGGTTCGCTACGATATGATATTTTCTTTCATTTACTCCCCCCGCGAGGGAACGCCCGCTGCAAAAATGGCAAATCAGATACCGCCCGAGGTCTCAAGAGAGCGCTTCGCAAGGCTTCTTGAGGTGCAGGATGCCATATCGCTTGAGAGAAACAAGCGCTTTGTCGGGCGGCGGGTATCCGCACTGTGCGAGGAGGTCTCCAAAACGAACAAGGCGGTCATGACGGCGCGCGCCGACTCGCCCCGTCCCATACATTTTGAGGGAGACGAGTCCCTCATCGGTCAGACGGTAGAGCTTGAAATTTACGATTGCGATACATACAGCCTGTATGCAAAGCTTATATAAGAAAGGGCAGAAAAATGGCACTTAATTCAGAAATACTTCATGCCGTTGCGGGCCTTTGCTCGCTCATAAAGGAAAACGACAGCTACAAGGCGTACAAGGCGGCAGCCGACGCTTACGAAGCCGACAAGACCATTGCGGGTCTTCTCACCGAATATAACGTGCAGCAGCTTGCGCTCACCGAGGAGTATAAAAAAAGCGAGGCGGAACGCGACAGCGAACTTTGCCAGTCCATACAGAACCGCATAAACGATCTGTACCGCGCGATCGTTGATAATCCCGTTTACGAGGAATATAAGCACGCAGCCGACGAGTACGAGGCGTTCTACAACGCGGTCATGACGGAGATGCAGTTCGGCATCACGGGCAAGCGTTCTTCCTGCAGCGGCGACTGTTCGAGCTGCGGCGGCTGCCACTGACGGCATATTTTCGCCGCACATCCGGCAGCGGCACATATCTTTTTAAGAGAGAGTATAAGCTATGACGCCAATGATGGAGCAATACTTCAAGATAAAGGATCAGTACAGAGATCATATACTGTTCTACCGTCTCGGAGATTTTTACGAAATGTTTTTCGAGGACGCGCAGATAGCGTCCCGCGAGCTTGATCTGACCCTTACGGGCAGAGACTGCGGAGAGGGAAACAGAGCGCCTATGTGCGGCGTGCCCTTTCACTCAAGCGAAGGATATATAGGCAAGCTTATTTCCAAGGGCTACAAGGTTGCCATCTGCGAGCAGACCGAGGATCCCGCCTCGGCAAAGGGACTTGTCCGGCGCGAGGTCATAAGGGTCGTAACGCCGGGAACGGTCATTGAGGATTCGCTTCTCAGCGACGGCAAAAACAACTTTTTCGCGTCTGTTTACGTAGGTGACGGTGCCTGCGGCGTTTGCTTTGCGGACGTTTCCACGGCTGAGTTCAAGGCGACGTATTTTGCCGGCGGCGATTTTTCCGCCGATCTTCTCACGGAGCTTTCAACAAATTCTCCCTGCGAGATAATCACCAATATCGACCTCTCTCAGCTTCCCGATATAGACCGCTATGCCAAGGACCGCAGCATTATGGTAACGCCCCGCCTTACGGATTACTACGACGCCACGGCGCTTGACATGTACGAAAAGCGGTTCGGTAAATTTACGGGCGACAGTGAGTTCATGCCCGCGGTGTGCGCGGCAGGCGCGGCGCTCAAATATGTTGAGCATACCCAGAAGGGCGATATATCGTACATAAAAAATATAGACCTTTACGTAAACTCGCAGTATCTCGAAATGGATCTCAGCACAAGACGAAATCTTGAGCTTTGCGAGACCATGCTCACAAAGGATAAAAAGGGCAGCCTTTTGTGGG
>USKS01000147.1 GCA_900555345.1 uncultured Eubacteriales bacterium | reverse complement strand
AGGCAGGATCTTTTGCGTCGCGCTTCAGATACTCTTCAAGCTTTGTGCGCGTGAAAATGTATATGCCCATGGAAGCCTTTGTGGATTCCGGATGCTTGGGCTTTTCGG
The DNA here is from genome assembly GCA_900555345.1 of uncultured Eubacteriales bacterium. The sequence continues at coordinate 4,666 of USKS01000147.1, read as the reverse complement.
AAAACTTGAATATCCTGCTATCGTCGTCGATGGACATGATACCGAAGCGGCTTGCCTCTTCGAGAGGTACGTCTATGACGGCTATGGTGCAGTCAGCGCCCTTATGCTTGTGATATTTCAGCATTTTGGCGTAGTCCATCTTGTATATATGGTCGCCTGAGAGTATAAGTACATATTCGGCATCGTACTGGTCTATGAACTGCATATTCTGGTATATGGCGTTGGCAGTACCCTTGTACCAGTCCGCGGAATGAGTGCCCTGATAGGGCGGAAGGATCTTCACACCGCCGAAAGTGCGGTCAAGGTCCCACGGAAGTCCGTTGCCGATATAGTCGTTGAGCACAAGGGGCTGATACTGGGTCAGCACGCCCACCGTATCTATACCCGAGTTCGTGCAGTTTGAAAGGGGAAAATCCACGATGCGGTATTTACCGCCGAAAGGGACCGCAGGCTTTGCAACCTTTTGAGTCAATGCGTATAAACGGCTTCCCTGACCGCCTGCCAGCAGCATAGCCACGCATTCTTTCTTCTTAAACACGTCAAATCCTCCTTGGTAAATCGTCATAGATCGTATATGTTTTTATATATTTACGCCTTGCTCTCGCCCTCTTTACGCCTTGCCCTCTTTCTTTTTCGCGGGCTTTCCTGCGGGCTTTTTCGCCGTCTTTTTCTTCTTTGTCTGCTCAAGTATCAGCGCGCCCATGGGAGGCAGATCCACGGCAATGGAGTTTTCCATTCCGTTCGATGGTATCTCCTCGCTGTCGATCTCCCCGTTTTCGATCCCGCTGCCGCCGTAGCGCAGGCTGTCCGAGGAAAGCAGAACACCGTATTTTCCGGCGCTTGCCACGCCGACGCGGAAATTCTTTCTCTCCACGGGGGTAAAGTTCAGTATGACCGTGACCTCTTTTCCCGAGGCGTCGAAGCGGCGGTACGAAATAACGCTTTCGTCCCTGTTGTCCGCGTCTATCCACGAAAAGCCCGCCCAGCCGTCGTCCAGCTCCCAAAGCGCGGGAGTTTTGAGGTAAAGGCTGTTCAGCTCCGCCATGTACAGCTGAAAGCGCGCGTGCTTTTCATAATCCAGAAGAAACCATTCTATGCTGCCTTTGTAATCCCACTCGCGGAACTGGCCTATCTCGTTGCCCATGAACGAAAGCTTTTTGCCGGGCTGCGTCATCATATACGCCGCGAAAAGTCTCGCGCCCGCAAATTTCATATCGTAATCCCCGGGCATTTTATCGAGAAACGACTTTTTGCCGTGCACGACCTCGTCGTGGGATATGGGCAGTACAAAGCGCTCCGAATACGCGTACATCATGGGGAATGTCAGCTTGTTGTGATCGTATTTGCGGAACAAGGGGTCCGTTTCGGCGTAGCTAAGCGTGTCGTTCATCCAGCCCATGTTCCACTTCAGGGTAAAGCCGAGCCCTCCGCGCTCAAAGGACGTAACATCCGGCCACGCTGTGGATTCCTCGGCGATGACCATAACGTCGGGGTGGCGCCCCGCCATTACGGAATTCAGCTTCTGGAAAAACGCGACAGCTTCAAGGCAGCGCGCGTCGCCGTAAATGTTCGGCACCCATTCGCCGTCCTTTTTGCCGTAATTAAGATACAGCATTGAGGCGACCGCGTCCACTCTCAGTCCGTCCACATGGTACATCTGCGCCCAGTAGACCGCGTTGGAAACGAGAAACGACTCGACCTCGGGCCTGCCCACGTCAAAGCGGCGCGTACCCCAGTCTGCCTGCTCCATGCGGTCGGCGCCCTGGTATTCGTACAGATAGCCGCCGTCAAACTCGCAGAGGCCGTGCTCGTCTTTGGGAAAATGCGCGGGCACCCAGTCAAGTATCACGCCGATGCCCGCCGAATGCATGATATCCACGAATTTCATAAACCCGTGCGGGTCGCCGAAGCGGGATGTGGGCGCGTAGTATCCGGTCACCTGGTATCCCCACGAGCCGTCAAAGGGAAACTCCGATATGGGCATAAGCTCCACATGAGTATATCCCATCTGCAGAACATAGGGTGCAAGTTCGAGCGCAAGCTCCTCATACGAGAGCAGTGAGCCGTCATCGCGGCGCTTCCACGAGCCTGCGTGCAGCTCGTATATGTTTATGGGGCGGTGAACTACCTCCTCGCGGGTATACTTTTCCCGCCTGTCGGCAAGCCATGCGCTGTCGTGCCATTCAAAGCCGCCGATGTCAAAACAGCGCGACGCGGTATCCGGAGGCAGCTCGCTGTAAAACGCGTACGGGTCCGCCTTGTATATGTCCCCGCGGGGAGTTTTGAACTTGTATTTATAGTTGTAGCCGTTGCCGAAGCGGTCGGGGGAAATGCGGCATTCCCATATGCCGCCGTCCTCTTTTTTCGTCATGGGATCGTCTTCCGACCAGCCGTTGAAAAGGCCGCAGACAAACGCCGCCGATGCGTTCGGCGCCCAGACGCGGAAAACGTATTCCCCGTCCTCAAAATGCGCGCCCATATAGTCAAATGCGGTGTAGTTTGTGCCCTCATGGAAAAAGTATGCCGCACTGTCCGATTTTTTCACTGACGTCATTTGTCCCTCCACAGTCTTTCTTACGGTAATTATATCATTATTATACCTGCATTTCAATTGATATTTAAGTAAAAAAATTACAGTAAAATTTGACATATACAGCTATTTTAATGCACCCGGCGCCTTTGGCGGACAGCGGCGGGAGCACGGGCGGCAGCCGACGCATACAAAAATCCGCAGACCGCCCTTGCGGACAGCCTGCGGCTTTTTATAACGTGCAAAACAGTAAAATCAGACCACACCCTGTGCAAGCATTGCGTCTGCGACATTTAAAAAGCCCGCAATGTTCGCGCCGGCAACAAGATTATCCTTCATGCCGTACTTTTCTGCGGCTCTTGCCGCGTTGTGGTAGATGTTCACCATGATCTCGTGCAGTTTTGCGTCGACCTCTTCGAACGTCCAGGAGTATCTCTGGGAGTTCTGCGACATTTCAAGTGCGCTTGTCGCAACACCGCCCGCGTTGGCGGCTTTTGCGGGTCCGAACAGGATGCCCGCTTCCTGGAATGCGGCGATCGCCTCGGGGGTGGAAGGCATATTAGCGCCCTCTGAAACGGCGATGACTCCGTTGGCGATAAGCTTCTTTGCGCCCTCTTCGTCAAGCTCGTTCTGCGTTGCGCAGGGGAGAGCGATGTCGCACTTTATGCCCCAGATACCGTGGCAGCCCTCGGTGTAGGTCGCATTGGGGTACATATCAACGTACTCCTTGATGCGCGCTCTTTCAACTTCCTTTATCTGCTTTACGGCGTCAAGCTTTATGCCGTCGGGATCGTAGATGTAGCCGTTGGAGTCGGAAAGCGCAACTACCTTTGCGCCGAGCTGCGTCGCCTTTTCGGTAGCGTATATGGCAACGTTGCCGGAGCCGGAGATGACAACGGTCTTGCCGCGCATGCTCTTGCCCTTGTCGTTGAGCATTTCCTCGGTGAAGTAGCAGAGGCCGTAGCCCGTTGCCTCGGTGCGCGCAAGGCTGCCGCCGTAGGTAAGACCCTTACCGGTGAGCACGCCTACATACTCGTTGCGCACTCTCTTGTACTGACCGAACAGATAGCCTATCTCACGTCCGCCGACGCCGATATCGCCCGCGGGTACATCGGTGTCCGCGCCGATGTGCTTTGCAAGCTCCGTCATAAAGCTCTGGCAGAAGCGCATGACCTCCATGTCGCTCTTACCCTTGGGGTCAAAGTCGGAGCCGCCCTTGCCGCCGCCGATGGGCAGACCGGTAAGGCTGTTTTTGAAAATCTGCTCAAAGCCGAGGAACTTTATGATGCCCTCGTATACGGAGGGATGGAAGAGCAGACCGCCCTTGTAGGGACAGATGGCGGAGTTGAACTGAACTCTGAAGCCGCGGTTGATCTGCACCTTGCCGCTGTCGTCTATCCACGGAACTCTGAATTTTATAACGCGCTCGGGCTCCACAAGAGACTCGATGACGCCGCGCTCTATATATTCCGGATGCTGTTCGCAAACCGGCTCAAGAGACTCAAGCACCTCCTGAGCTGCCTGATGGAATTCGGGCTCGCCGGGGTTTCTGGCGATGATCCTCTTCATCAGATCGGTAAAGTATGGGTTTTTGAATTTCATTTCCATAATTGTCACCTTTCTTCGCAATGCGGTTAAGCTTTCGCATTATGACGGAATGTGCGCGGCGCGTCCGGCGCGGCACACATATTTTTTATGATGTAATTTTAGCACACGGCGCAGCTCTTGTCAACATGATTTTGAAAGTTGAATATGCAAAAATTTCATTTTCGGCTGATTTTTTGCAAAAAATGCAGTTTTGTGAATAAAATTCAAACGTATTTTTCACAAAATCGAAAATTAGGAAATTTTTCGCCTATGCTTTTACGTAAGCGACGCTGCACTTCGCGCAAGCGACCAACCGCACCGCCCGCGCCCGCTCGCTCACCCACCGCCCACTGTTTCTCCCACGCCCCCGCACCTGCTCGTCTTCACACCGCCCGCGCCCGCTTGTCTCCCTGCCGATGCATTGAAACGGCAGCCTTTCAGTTTTTTTGCAAAGCATTTCAAACTTTGTCGTCAGCTTACCGAACGTAAGTGAAAAGGACGTGAAGGGACTGCTTTTCCGTAAGCAGCCCCTTCACACATCCCCGAATC
>USKS01000146.1 GCA_900555345.1 uncultured Eubacteriales bacterium | reverse complement strand
GAATGCCTTGCATGCCAGGCGCGTTTTACCACCTACGAGGTCATAGACGCCTTTCAGCCAGTTGTTGTCAAGAAAGACGGTTCCAAAGAGCTTTTTGACAAGAATAAACTTCTTGCGGGCCTTCTCAAGGCGTGTCAGAAACGCCCCGTCAACGCGGAGAGCGTAGCGAATGAGATAGAGTCCGAAATTCAGAACTCGCTGAAGCGCGAGGTCACTTCCTCCGAAATCGGAGACATGGCAATGGAAAAGCTGAGAGAGCTTGACGCCGTTGCGTACGTGCGCTTTGCCTCGGTGCACAGAGAGTTCAAGGACGTTGAAACGTTTATGAAAGAGCTGCAGACCCTCAAAAGCGAGGAAAAGGACTGACTCCGGTTTTCTCGGCTTTTCGGACAAGAATCAGCGCCGCTGCCAATTTCTTTTGCGCAGCCGCACCGTGCCGATACAGCGCAGCGTTGTTAGCAATCTTCTGCGCCGATCCTCACTGCCGAAAAAAGCCAAACGGCTCCCACAGGGAGACGCTTGGCTTTTTTCAGTCTATATCCTCTATAACGGTTTCGGGCTTTTCAAGCAGCGCCGCGGGGGTTTTGAGAATATTTTTCAAAAGCCGCAGCGACGAAGCGTAGTAGTAGCCGTCGCATATGCGCTCGTCGCAGGCGAACGACATATCCATGTACTGTTCTTTGTATACGGAACCGTCGGGGTTGACCTTGTATTCGCGTTTTTTCGCGCCGAAGGCGATAAACAGCGGGCAGGTACCGAAATCATACAGGTGATGATATATGGGCGGCACACCCAGCGAGCCCATGGATGTTATGAACATTGAGCAGTGAAAGGGGCTGACCCTTGTAAGAAATTTGCCCAGCCCGCCGAAATAGTCCAGAAGCTTCAGAAACCAGATGCAGAACTTCAAAAGCACCGCCGGCGTATAGCTGAGCACGCGCGCGGTATTGTCAAAGTCTCCGCCCGGGGCGTTTCTGTAGCTGACGATCACGTCGTTCAGCTTTTCGTAGACCTCGGAAAGGGTCGCGTCGGGTGAGAAGATCACTTTTACGACCGTGTCGGGCGATTCAAGCGACATTTCCTTTTTTATTGTAAGGGATACTTCAATGCTCCTGCGGGTCCAGACCCGCTGACCTCTTATAAAGCGGTTCAGCGCGGGGCGCTGGGACACAAGGCGCACATATGCCGCTATAAGCAGGTGCATCATTGAAATATTCGTCATGCCGTTGTCGCGGCGCTCGCGCAGGAATTTTTCCAGCTTCGTAACGGGGATACGGTCCTTCATAAGGTTCATGGAGCCGACCCTGTTCACCATTATAAACGGCGTGATCACCGTCATGGGAGACAGGCCGCGCACCCTGCGCATATCCTTCCCGCGCCGTTTCAGCCGTCGGCGCTCGGCGCGCGTCAGTTTTTCGCCATCACTCATCGTTTTATATCCTTCTTGCACGGCATCCACGCAGGCGCCGCTTACTTTATTTTCCAATATTTTATTTTATCATACATTGTTCGCCGTGTAAACTATTTTTGAAAAATTTTGTTGAAACGGGGCATATCACGGCAAAAAACTTTACTATTGACCTTGGGGCAAAACAATAGTATAATAATGATGAATAACTGAAATTTTTATCGGGTCTGACCGAAATAATCCGCACAGTGCGGCATAAAGAAACGGAGCCTCAAATGAAAAACAAAATACTTACGGTTATACTTGTTTTGCTCATGCTGTCTCCCACGGTCGTGGCAATAGTCAACTACAACATGCAGCAGAGCGGCAGCGCCGACAGTCACAACACCGTCCGCGTTACGGTGACCGACTTTGACGGTGCGTCCTTTGAGTTTACGAGAACCGACGGCAAGGGCATGATAAAATACTATCTTGACACCATTGCCAACGCCGAGAAAATAGGCACTCTGCCCTCCACCATCGAGGTGGGCAGCTTTTACCGCGTTGTGCTGAGCACAGCCGTGCGCGATTTCGGCTACAAGTTCTACTATGCGCTTTCCGCCGCCGATCCTTACGACGACTGCTATTTCACGGACGATGACGGCGTTGCCTTCAAGATCACCGCGGACGACGCGAAAGACTTTCTTGACAGCGCCTACGCCGCATCACTTTTCGAGAACGGCAAAGAGCCGAAGCTTACCGTATCAGGCGTGGACTGCAAGCCGGACACCGCAAAATGGAATTTCAAAAACCTTTCCGGCGACTATGTTGCCGCAGATACTTCATTTGACGTTTCCGACGAGGCGGAAGAGCTGACCCTTGAGGGCGGTCTTGCCATGAGCTTTTCTCTTGAGCCGGACAGCTTTACCGTGCGCGTTTCCGATGCGGGCAGCGGCGAGGAGCTTTACAACGGCGACTACGCGGGCCTTTCGGGACTTGCCGTCACCGACACCATGAAAGTCCGCGTTGAGGCGGAGGCAAAGTGGTACGAGGACGAGCAGCGCGACTACTACGGCGAGCAGACGTATGTATTCACGGCATCCCTCACCGCACCTGCGCAGTTCTATGCCGGCGCAACGTCCGTGCAGATAGGTGAGTTCATCTGCGTCACGGGACTTAACGTTGCAAGTACGGATAAAATAGAATTTACAAGCGAGCCGGATATAGGCTACAAGCCCGTATTCTACAAGAACGGCGATGCCGCAATGGCGCTTATCCCGTTCAACTGGGACCTTTCCGCGGGTGAATACGTGCTCACGTTTGCGTACGGCGGCTCGTCGCAGCAGATAAACGTGACTCTCGGCGCGCGCGACAATCCTTTCCGCGACAGCACGACTACCATACCGAGCGCCGTCGTTGAAAGCTTCGGCAGCGACGACGCGCGCAAGAAGTGCGAGGATGAGCTTTCCGCTGTTGCGAAGACGGGCGAGGCAGTGCAGTACTGGGAGGGCAGCTTTGCCCAGGGCATTGACAACGCCACCATAGTAGGCGGCTTCGGTCACACCTACAAGGTGAACGGCACAAACATCACATACCGTCACACCGGCGTCGACTACAGGGCTGCGGACGGCACTGCCGTGCACGCCGTAAACGCGGGCAAGGTCATATATGCGGGCTATCTTGATTACAGCGGCTACACCGTTGTTATCGAGCACGGCTACGGACTGAAGAGCTGGTACGCGCATCTCGGAAAGACGGTTGTCGAGGTCGGCGCCGAGGTCAAGAAGGGCGACACGGTGGGCGAGGCAGGCTCCTCCGGATTTATTTCCGGCAGCGGCGCTCATGTAGGTCTCACGGTGTTCGACGTTCCCGTCTGCCAGTATGCTCTCTGGGATGACGGCAGCCGCAAGGGAATACCGGTATATACCGAGAGTCAGCCTGCTAACTGACATGCTGCCCACAGTCAATAAAATATAATATGGAAATTAACGGACTTCTGAAGCTGACGCTTCTTGATTTTCCGGGAAGGACCGCCTGCACCGTTTTTTTCGGCGGGTGCAACCTGCGCTGCCCGTTCTGCCACAATGCGTCCCTTGTGCGCGGCGAGGGCGAGCGGATCGGAGAAGATGAGTTTTTCGATTTTCTCACCCGACGGCGCGGAATGCTTGACGGCGTTGCCGTCACGGGCGGCGAGCCGCTTCTGCAAAGCGGGCTTGAGGATTTTCTCGCAAGGATAAAAGAAGCGGGATTTGAAGTAAAGCTTGACACAAACGGGACCATGCCGGGAAAGCTGCGCCGCATACTTGGGGCGGGGCTTTGCGACTACGTCGCAATGGATATAAAATCCTCTCCCGAGGGGTACAGCCGCGCTGCGGGAGTCTTTGTCGACATGGATGCGATCAAAGAGAGCATTTCTCTTCTGATGGGCGGCAGTGTGGATTACGAGTTCCGCACAACGGCGGCAAAGGGATATGTGCTGCCCGAGGACTTTGAGGGGATAGGAAAGCTTATCGCGGGCGCGAAGCGCTATTTTATACAAGGCTTTGCGGATTCGGGCGATCTGGTCGGAGAAGGTGCCTCCGCATACACGCCGGGCGAGATGAAGGCTTTTCTCAAAACAGTCAAAAAATATGTACCTGCGGCGGAGCTGCGCGGTGTTGACTGACATACGGCAGAGCACCGGCGGCTTTTCGGGCAGATGTGCGCAAATAACGCGAAAAAGGAGATGTTCTGCCCGTGGCAAAGGCTGTGACTAAACGAATAAGCACAGGTAAGGTGCTGCTGGGAGCGGGACTTTTGGCAAAGGTTTTGCAGCTTATCCTCAGCGCCTGCGGAGTCGCTGCGGCGGGAGCTGCGCTGCCGACGGTCATAACGGCGTGTCTCATTGTGGGCGGACTTGCGGTGCTTGCGCTGGAGCGGCGCGGCATCACCATGCTGCTTGCGATCATGTGCGCCGTGTTTTGGATGGCAAGCCTGTTGTTTGCGCGGTCGGCGTCCATGCTTGGTACGGTCGCATATTTTGCGGCGTATTTCACGTTTATTATCATGCTGTTTACAATGCGTCTCGGCATTTTGAGGATATGTACGGCGGTCGCCGCAGCGGTGCTGCTTACGGTGATGATAGTGTATCTGTGCGGCGCGCTCGCGCTCAGCGGAACAGGCGCCGCGGCTATGCTGTGCGCAGTGCATGTTCTGGTGTTTATCGGGCTCTTTGCCTGAAGCATATGACGTATCCCCCTGCGGCAGGATGCCCGCAGGGGGATACGTTTTTCGCGGGGCCGGGCGCCACGCGGGGGGAAACGGTATGGCGGGGCTGGGCGCCCCGCACCCCGACATGAGGGATAGGTATATGTGGGGCGCTGCCCCACACCCCGACCGTGTAGGGATATATATGCGGGGTTTCACCCCGCGCCCCACTTAGG
>USKS01000145.1 GCA_900555345.1 uncultured Eubacteriales bacterium | reverse complement strand
CCCTGGAACGGCCCTGTCGGCGCGCTCAAGGTCGGCCTTGTGGACGGCGAGCTTGTCCTCAACCCCACGAGCGAGCAGCGCAAGGTCTCCGACCTTGACGTGACCGTTGTCTCCACCGGCAAGAAGGTCGTTATGATCGAGGCGGGCGCAAAAGAGGTCTCCGATGACGATATGTTCAACGCCATTATGCTTGCGCATGCCGTTATAAAGCAGCTGCTCGTATTCATCGACCACATCGTTGAAGAAGTCGGCAAGCCCAAGTTCACATACGAGTCCGGCGAGCTTGACCACGATATGTTCGATGAGATATTCGCATATGTTGAGGACGACGTAAAGGCAGCTCTCGACACCGACGACAAGAACGTCCGCGACGAGAGAATGGAGCCTATCCAGGACAAGGTCATGAACGCTTTCCTGGAGAAGTATCCCGATCTTGAGACCGTATACCCCGAGCTTATATATAAGATCCAGAAAAAGATCGTCCGCCATTGGCTGCTCGTAGACAAAAAGCGTGTTGACGGCAGACGTATGGATCAGATCCGTCCTCTCGCGGCAGAGGTAGGCCTCTTCAAGAGAGTTCACGGCTCAGGTCTGTTCACAAGAGGTCAGACCCAGGTCATGACCATGGCGACTCTCGGCCCCATCAGCGACGAGCAGATGCTCGACACTATCTGGGAAGAAGAGTCCAAGAGATATATGCATCACTACAACATGCCCGGCTACTCCGTAGGCGAGGCAAAGGCATCCAGAAGCCCCGGACGCCGCGAGATCGGCCACGGCGCTCTGGCAGAGCGTTCTCTCGTGCCCGTACTGCCCTCCGTTGAGGAGTTCCCCTATGCGATCCGCCTCGTTTCCGAGGTAGTATCCTCCAACGGCTCCACCTCACAGGGCTCCGTATGCGGCTCCACCCTTGCGCTTATGGACGCGGGTGTTCCGATCAAGGCTCCCGTTGCAGGTATCTCCTGCGGACTTATCACTGCGGACGACAGCGACGATTTCATGACCATGATAGATATCCAGGGCCTTGAGGACTTCTACGGCGATATGGACTTCAAGGTAGCCGGCACTCACAAGGGCATCACCTCCATCCAGATGGACCTGAAGATCGACGGACTTACCCCCGAGATCATCCGCGAGGCTCTTGAGGTCACCCACAAGGGACGCGATTACATCATCGACGAAGTGCTGCTCAAGGCTATCCCCGCACCCCGTGCGGAGGTTTCCGAGTACGCTCCCAAGATGATCTCCATGAAGATCCCCGTTGACAAGATCCGTGAGGTCATCGGCAGCGGCGGCAAGGTCATCCAGAAGATCACCGCGGATACCGGTGCCAAGATCGACATCGAGGATGACGGCAGCGTATTCATTTCCGCAGTGGATAAGAACGCCATCAACGCGGCTAAGACCATAATCGACGGCATCGTATTCGAGCCCGAAGTCGGCGCGATCTACGAGGGCGTTGTCACAAGGATCATCCCCATCGGCGCTTTCGTTGAGTTCGCTCCCGGAAAAGAGGGACTCGTGCATATTTCCAAGCTTGATACAAAGCGCACCGAAAAGGTAGAGGATATATGCGAAGTCGGCGACAAGATGAGAGTCAAGTTCCTCGGCACGGACGAGAAGGGCAGAATGAACCTTTCCAGACGTGACGCGCTTATCGCGGACGCACAGTCCGGCAGCGCGGAATAATCAAAGAATAAAGCACTCAGTGACTCAGCGAGCAGGGAGTGCGGACAAAGCGAGGCGGATTCGACGAATTCGGTGCTCGTCGGCGTACAAATGTACGACAGAGACCGAAGTCGCCGAAAGCCGATAAACGACGGGTGAGGATCACCCGTCGTTTTCCTCATACAGCATAGCTTTCGGATGAACCCGTTTGAAACAAAGAGTTGAGTTCCGAATCATCGGCGGTCCGGCCGGTTTGACCGTGCTCAAAAGCCGGCTTTCGTTTTATAAAGAAAAAATCACTTGTGAGGTTTTATATGAATCCCAATTCTCCGAACGATCCCCGCGGCCCGCTCCCGGACGAGCCGGGCGTAAAGCGCAGATATACCCCCGAGGAGGCGGGACATGACATCCGCCGAAAGCCCGTTTCCCGCGCGCGCCGTCGCCGCCGCAAGGGAGTGAACGTAGGCGTGCTGATCGTAAGCGCGATATTTGCCGTAGTTATCGGCATAAGCCTTTTCATAATAATCAGCGGCAAAAAGCGTCCCGAGGTCATATATCCCGACACGACCGCGGCGGATGCGGCAACGGAGCCACTTGAAAGCGTTGACGACGGCCGCAGCTACTATACCGTTACGATCGCAAGCGATCAGATATATTACGGAGACCTTATCCTCGTAAACGCCGCAACGGAGTACCGCTTTCCCGCCGAGGCGGAGAACAGCATCGTAAACATCTCCGAGTATAAAAACGAGTATTACCTGATGGCGGACCCCGCCGCAAGGCTTTCAAAGAACGTTGTAGACCGTTTCAACACCCTCTGCACCGACTACTACGCATATAACGGCTTTCGCTATATGCAGGTCAACAGCGCCTACCGCAGCCGCGAGGAGCAGATAAATGTCTACAACAGCTATGCGCAGTCCAACGGCGAGGATTACGCGAAAGCGTATGTGGCGACCCCGGGATATTCCGAGCACCACACGGGACTCGCTCTTGACCTTAATATAAACCGCGGCGGCAGCATATCATATGTCGAAAGCGACGAGGGCGCCGCGTGGTTCAGGGACAACGCAAAGAATTACGGCTTTATACTGAGATACCCCTCCGACAAGGTGTACATGACGGGTATAAGCTACGAGTCTTGGCATTACAGATACGTTGGTCTGCCCCATTCGCAGATAATTTCGGATATGAATATGTGCCTTGAGGAATATGAGCAGTATCTGAAAAAATATACATACGATACAGACCTTATAGCATATTCCGCCGACACGGGTGTGATGTATGTCGACCCCGAGAGCGAGCTTTCGGCAGCGGTGCTTGTGTACTACGCCCCCTCCGACGGAGACAAAACGGAGGTAAAGGTGCCCAAGGGCTACACATACGAAATCTCCGGCAACAATACGGACGGCTTTGTTATAACCGCCACCCGAGAGGGCGAGTGAAAAAGCGCCGCGGGCGGCGCATGCGGTACCGTGTCGAAAATTGCGGCGTCTCAAAAGCGTGTAAAACCCCTTGACATATTCTCAATATTGTTATACAATAAAGTGTATTGTTCGTATTCCGGCGACTGCCGGATTTATATAGATTCAACCGAATAGTATAAGTCGCGGGCAGCCTCCGTTGTATGATGCTATACAATTTTTTAAAGTCTTGATAATTTATTTCAAATTTCGAGATAAGGAGGTTTACATGCTCTACTATGTTATAACTGCAATCGTCGCATTGTTTGCAGGGCTTGCCATAGGCGTGGCAGTGGGAATACGCTACCGCAAAAAAGTGGCAGAGGCAGCAATAGGTTCGGCAGAGCTTCAGGCAAAGAAGATCATAGCCGACGGCATGAATCAGGCAAAATCAGACGCCGCAGCCGCAAAAAAAGAAGCCCTCATAGAAGCAAAAGAAGAAATGCTTCGTGCGAAGAATGAGTTTGAACAGGAAATCAAAGAACGCCGCAGCGAGCTTTCCCGTCAGGAGAGAAGAGTGCAGTCCAAAGAAGAAAATCTGGACCGCAAGACCGATGCTCTTGAGAAAAAGGAAGAAGCGCTCGCTAAAAAGGTTCAGGAAAACGAACAGCTCTCTGAAGATCTTCAGAATCAGAAGACAGAGGCAAGAATGGCGCTTCAGCGCATATCCGGCATGACCGCCGAGCAGGCAAGGGACAAGCTGATAGAGGATATGGTTGAGGAGGTCAAGCACGAGCAGGCCAAAAAGATGGTCGAGCTTGAGCAGGAATTCAAGGACGAAGCGGATGATAAGGCGCGCAACATCGTGGCTCTCGCCATTCAGCGCTGCGCGGCGGATCATGTCGCCGAGATCACTGTTTCCACTGTAACGCTTCCCAGTGAGGAAATGAAAGGCCGCATCATCGGTCGAGAGGGACGCAACATCCGCACCATTGAGCAGCATACCGGCGTCGATCTCATTATCGACGACACGCCGGAGGCTATCACTATTTCAAGCTTTGATCCCATACGCCGCGAGGTCGCGCGTATAGCGCTTGAAAAGCTCATATCCGACGGACGTATCCACCCCACCCGCATTGAGGAAATGGTGGAAAAGGCGCGTCATGAGGTCGAGGTGTCCGTTAAAAAGGCGGGCGAGCAGGCAACGTTTGAGACCGGCATACACGGTCTGAACGGCGAGCTTGTAAAGCTGCTCAATTCCGGCAAATACGGCAGGGACAACTGGCAGCAGGGCAGTGAATATCCGGTGTTCGGTGAAGGCAAGCACATTATCGGAATCACTTCGCTGAACCTTTACGATGATTCTGTAAAAGCACCGCTTGAGGGCAACCCGGCAATTAGTGTTCCGCATAACAATGTGTACGAGTCTCTTTACGAGAAAGATATTCTTATAAAGTATAGCGACGGCACGCAGGAAATTCTTAAAGCTTCCGAAGGAAAGCTTGGCGGGTTTGACTTGACCAATACAAAAAAGACACAGCTTGCAACGCTTACTTACGGAAATTACGCACTTACCTTTGGCATAAAAATATATAAAGCAGAAACAGGCAAAATGAAGATTTCTCTTCAGGTTTTGGGCGACAGTGAGCACGGCGAAAACGGTGAAGTCCACACTCTCAAAAATGGTGGTCTGACCGAATGGCTCCCGATGACCGAGTTCGACGATGTGCCAAACAATTACACTGTTTGGACTTTTCTTAATGACGCACTGAAAA
>USKS01000144.1 GCA_900555345.1 uncultured Eubacteriales bacterium | reverse complement strand
CTGCAGCACACATCCGCCGGATCTGGCGGTTTTTTCCCTCGTGGATGGTGACGGACAGCTCCGCTGTTTCCTTCCCCTTTCGCAGCAGACGCACCCGCGCGGGCGCGATCGGCTCTCCGTCGACGGAGCGCACCGCGGCAAGCTCCGCCGCCGCGTTCTCGACCGCTCCCGCCACCGTGACCTCATAGGTTTTTTCGATCTCATGGCTCGGGTGCAGGATGCGCTGCATCCATGCCCCGTCGTTGGTGAAGAGCAGCAGTCCCTCGCTGTCGAGGTCCAGCCGCCCGACCGGATAGACGCGCGTCCCGCAGTCCGCCACCAGCTCCGCCGCCGTGGGCCGTCCCCGCTCGTCGCTGAGCGTGGTGACATAGCCGCGCGGCTTATTGAGCATCAGGTAGACCCTCCGCTCCGGCGGCGTGAGCGGCACGCCGTCCACGCAGATCGTATCCGTTTCCGGGTCGGCGCTCTGTCCGACCGTCGCGGTCTCGCCGTTGACGCGCACGCGCCCCGCGGCGATCCATTCCTCCGCCGTCCGGCGGGAGCACAGCCCCGCCGCGGCGATCAGCTTCTGCAAACGCTCTGCCAGCGCAAAGCACCTCTTTTCCTCAGCCTGTCCGGTCAAACAGCCGCTCGAACAGGCTCTGCTTTTTTTCGGCCGCCGCGACCGGCTCCGCGCATACGAGCGGCACCCGCGCAAGCTCCTCTCCGTCCATGGAAACGATCAGCTCGCCGACCGCCTGCCCCGCCGCGAGCGGAGCGGTCAGCTCCTCCGGCAGCCTGGCCGATACGAGCAGCTCCTCCCCTGCCGTCACCGGATAGAAGAAGCTCTCCCCCGCCGCGAGCGACACGCTCGTCTGCGTTCCGCCGCGCACCGGCGCGAGGGTGTATTCCTCGCCGCGCGCCACCGCGCGCTTGCGCCTCAGTACATCGGCGATGAAGCAAAAATCACGAACTCGATCGTCAGCGAGGGCTGCGAAATTTACGGCAGCGTTGAAAACTCCGTGCTGTTCGCGGGCGTTAAGGTAATGCCCGGCGCAAAAGTGCGCGACGCGGTCGTTATGAGCGGCACCGTTATAGAAAGCGGCGCCGACGTAAGCTACTCCGTAATCGACACCGACGTTGAGATAGGCGCAGGTGCGGCGGTGGGCGGCGAGCGCGGCAGCAAGGACGGTATTTCCGTCATCGGCGCCGGCGAAAAGATCGCCGACGGACAAAAAGTCGCGGCGGGGGCAATGATCCCCGACGTAAGATAAAAGGGGGAAAGTATAATGACAGCAGCAGGACTTGTTTTTTCAAACACACATGACGCAAATCTCCCCGAAATGACCGCGCAGCGCACGATGGCGTCCCTTCCCTTCGGAGGCCGCTACAGGCTGGTGGACTTTACGCTTTCAAACATGGTGAACGCCGGCATCACAAAAGTCGGCATAGTCACCCACAACAACTACCGCTCCCTTGTGGACCATATCGGCACCGGCAAGGACTGGGACCTGGCGCGCCGCAGCGGAGGCGTGGTCATTCTGCCGCCCTTCATCACGGCGTTCAATAACCCCCGCGCCGACAAGCTGTATGCCACCCGCCTTGAGGCGCTTATAGGCACCATGGGCTTTATCGAGCGCTGCAACGAGGAGATCATCGTTCTCTCCGACTGCGACATGGTATGCAATATCGACCTTGCGGACGTTATCGACGAGCACGAGAAAAACGGCGCGGACGTTACAATAGTGACAACAAAAGCCGACTTGGGCGGCGACACGCTCTCCGGCGGAGAAACTATCGTTTACGCAAACGACGACGGCGTTATTACGGATTTTGCCGAATATACTCAGGTCATGACGGGCGATCAGGATATAAGCACGAACATCATGGTATTCAACAAGGCGTTTCTGCTTACAATGCTGCACAACTCCATAGCTCACGGCTATACGGACTTTTATCATCAGGCGCTGCCGTACTCCATGTACAACGCAAGATTTCTCATATACCGCTTCGAAGGTATGTATGCGGAAATTGACAGCCTCGCCCACTACTTTGCGGCAAATATGAGCCTTTTGGAGCGCGGCAAGCGCGACGGGCTGTTCTCCGTAAAGGATCGCCCCGTTTACACAAAGGTGCGCAACTCACCCCCCACAAAGTACGGCTACGGCGCAAACGTCAAAAATTCGCTCATCGCCGACGGCTGCGTTATAGAGGGAACGGTGGAAAACTCCATTCTGTTCCGCGGCGTGCGCGTGCGCAAGGGCACAGTCGTGCGCAATTCCATTCTGCTTCAGGACACGACGACGGGCGAAAATGTTTCGCTGAACTGCGTGATATCCGACAAAAACGTCATCATCAGAGACGACGTCACCCTTGCGGGGCACAAAACGATGCCGTTCTATATTTCAAAAGGAAAGATGATCTGACTGTATGGCGCGAAAAAAGAAAGGAAAGAACGAATTGAAAAAAATTCTGTTTGTGGGCAGCGAATGCATGCCGTTCGCCGCGACGGGCGGACTGGGCGACGTTATGGGCAGCCTGCCCGCGGCGCTTAAAAAAGCCGGCGGCTCGGGGATCGACGCGAGAGTGGTCATGCCTCTTTACGACAGGATCGGAAACGACTGGCGCAGCCGTATGCAGTGCGAGGCGGTCTTTGAGGTCTACCTCGGCTGGAGACGGCAGTACTGCGGTGTCCACAGCCTCGAAAAAGACGGCGTAAAGTACTATTTCATAGATAACGAATACTATTTTAAGAGGGGCGCGCTGTACGGTCAGTACGACGACGGAGAGCGTTTTGCGTTTTTCTCCATGGCTGTTCTGGAAATGCTTTGGCGCGTAAACTTTCTGCCCGATATAATCCACGCCAACGACTGGCAGAGCGCGCTTTCGGTCGTATACTACAATCTGTTCTACAAGCTGCGCCGCGGGTATCATAACATAAAAACCGTGTTTACGATACACAATATAGAGTATCAGGGACAGTATTCCATGGAGATACTGAAGGATGTTTTCGGTATCGACTGGAGAGAGGTCACGCTGATGGAGTACGGCGGCTGCATCAATCTTATGAAAGCCGCAATAAAGTGCGCCGACAGGGTCACCACCGTAAGCCCCAGATACGCCGGCGAGATACAGAGCAGCGAGTACGCTCATGGGCTTGAAGCGGTGCTGCGCGAGGAAAGCCACAAGCTTTGCGGCATCCTCAACGGCATAGACTATGTGTATTACGATCCCGAAAACGATCCGGAGATCGCCGCGCCGTACTCCGCCGCGGACGTTTCCGGAAAGGCCGAGGACAAGGCGGCGCTCCTCAAAGAGCTGTCGCTTACGCACGGCGATGCGCCCGTGTTCTCCATCATATCAAGGCTTGTTTCCCACAAGGGCACCGACCTTGTAAGGGACATAGCCTATAAGATGATGTACGAGCAGAACGCAAACCTTATAATACTCGGCACGGGAGAGGGTCAGTACGAGGAATTTTTCCGCGAGCTGGAAAGAAACTTTCCCGATAAGGTGCGCGCGCTCATATGCTATGACAGGGCGCTTTCAAAGCGCATATACGCGGGCAGCGACTACTTTATCATGCCCTCGAAAAGCGAGCCCTGCGGACTTTCTCAGATGATAGCCTCCCGATACGGAGCGATCCCCATAGTCAGAGAGACCGGCGGTCTGTACGACTCCATCAAGGGATACTGGGTCTGCGACGGCGAGGTGCGCGGCAACGGCTTTACCTTTGCAAACTATTCGTCTTATGAGCTGTACGACCGCATATGCGCGGCAATGTCGCTGTACGCCGATAAAGAGGCGTTCGCGGCGCTGAGGCGTAAGGTCATGGAGGAGGATTTCTCCTGGGATGTATCCGCCCGTGCGTACATGAGCCTGTACGAGCACATCTGAGCGGCCATTTTTTAAAAAATACCGGATTGTTTTTTGCAACCCGTGTGGAAAACAGAAAGGCAAGAACATGAACTATAATCCGAACACTGCCGAAGTCAAGGCAAATATCGAATCAAAGCTTGCGCGCTATTTCGGCGCGACAGTCAAAGAGGCGACAAAAGAGCAGCTTTATAAAGCGTGCGCCATGACGGTACGCGACAT
Source organism: uncultured Eubacteriales bacterium (assembly GCA_900555345.1). The sequence goes on along the minus strand of USKS01000144.1, from coordinate 777 downwards.
TCTCAGCGAAAAGCGACAGGCTTTCAGAAACCGCGTAAACGCCGAGGGCGCAAAGAGAGTTTACTATATGTGCATGGAGTTTCTTGTGGGCAGATCTCTCAAGAACAATCTGTGCAATCTGGGACTTTGCGGCGCTTATGAAGAAGCGCTGGGCAAAATGGGGCACAGTCTCGAGGAGCTTTACGACTGCGAGCCGGACGCGGGACTCGGAAACGGAGGTCTCGGCAGACTGGCAGCCTGCTTTATGGATTCGCTTTCGTCCCTTGACTATCCCGCAACGGGCTTTTCCATCTGCTACGAATACGGCCTTTTCCGCCAGAAGATAATCGACGGCATGCAGGTGGAGCTGCCCGACAACTGGCTGCCCGGCGGCGATGTATGGCTCGTCCCCAGAACGGACAGGACGTTCAAGGTCCGCTTCGGCGGCAAGGTTCGCGAGGAGTGGGGCAGCGGTCACCTCGAGATAGTTTACGACAACTGTGAGGAGATAGAGGCAGTTCCCTATGATATGATGATAAGCGGCGCGGACAGCGAAGCTGTCTCCCGTCTGCGTTTGTGGAAGGCGCAGGATCTGAGCGATTTCAACATGAACCTGTTTTCGCAGGGCGAATATTCAAGAGCGCTTGAGTCCTCCGTCAACGCGGAGATAATCTGCAAGGTGCTGTATCCCTCCGACAACCATTACGAAGGAAAGCTTTTGAGACTTACGCAGCAGTATTTCATGGTATCCGCCTCCTGCCAGAATATCGTGCGCGATCATATCGCGGTGTACGGCGA
>USKS01000143.1 GCA_900555345.1 uncultured Eubacteriales bacterium | reverse complement strand
TTATTCCCGATCTGTTCCCGGCAGACGGTTTTTCATCGGTTTTTTCCTGCCGTCTGTCCGCGGGGCATTTTTTCGAATTCTTCCTTTTCGGACGGCTGTATCCCATGCCGCAACCCGCCGACGGGTCTTTGCGGCATTTCGCGTTTCAGTTTTTGCCCGTTGAGCCTATACCGCCGCGATCCTGCCCGCCGAGGACTTCGCATTCTTCAAACTCTATCGGCGGCTGATGGCGCATTATGCGGAACTGGCATATGCGATCGCCCCTGTTTATCTTCGTATCGCGCAGCGCGTATGCGGGCATATACCACTGATCTCCGTCTCCGCAATAGCTTTCGTCCACAACGCCCATGTGATTTGTCTGTATGATGCCGAAATTTTTATATGTGGATGAGCGGGGAACGATATGCGCTTCGTACCCCTCGGGCAGGGCGACGGCAATACCGAGCGGGATAAGGCGGAATTCGCCCTTCTCTATCACCGTATCCTCGGCGCAGCGAAGATCTATCCAGTCGCTTTTGTTTTCTATATAGCAAAGACGCGGCATATCCTCGCGGAAATATTTTACTCTGAGTTTTACCTTTTCCATATATGTCCTTTCGCGCCGCGCTCCGTCACTGCATCCTGCGGCAGTCCGATGCGGGCGGCAGCCCGTTTTTGTATGCGTTTATTATCCCGTCCGCTGCGGTGCCGGTCTCATCCGTGAAAATGAAGTGCATGATCGCGACACCGGAGCGGCGCAGTCTGTCTGTGCGGTCCGCCATGTAGGTCGGCACGCTGTTGTATATGACGTTTGAGCAGTCCGGCATTCCCACAATTGGAAACGTTGTGCCGCGCCTGTCCGTAAGGCTTGAGACGCACGGCGCTTTCGCGCCGAATACGTATCCCGTGCGCGCCAGTCCCTGCCTTTCGCGCGGGCATTTTTCTCCTCCGTCGGATACGGCGCAGCGCAGGCAAAGCATAAGCGGCAGCCTGCCGTACACGACGGCGGCTATGGGTATATCCGTCCTCATATCCCTTATCTTCGCGAGCCGCACCTCCGGCGCGGCCGTTATGAACCGCGTGCCTTCGCACGTCTCCGCGGCGGCTGAATTGAATATATTCATCCGCAGCGACGCCGCGGCTTCAAAGCCGCGCTCAAGCGCCGCTTTGAGCTGCCCCGCCGTGTGGCACAATATGCCTTTTCGCGAAAGCGACGGGTCGGCAAATATCTTTTCGAATTCTTTCCCCGAAATATACGGCGGCAGGGAAACGTCAAATTCTTCGGCGCCCGCCGTGCCGTAGGGAATATAAATTCTGTCGAAAAACTCCCGCGCCGCCGCGCTCACCCTGTCGGGATACAGAAACTCCGCGGTGAATTTGATATCATCTGTCCCTTCACCGCGGTTTCTGTTGCCGCAAGCGGTACAAATAACCGGAGAAGAGGGAATTTCAACACTGTTTCTTTTACAGCCGCACAGCTTTTCCGTAGCCTCGCGCCTGAGGGCGTTCAGCTGCGAAAGAGTCAGCGGCGCGGCGCTGTCGCAGTCATATCGAAAACTCCTAAGATAAAAGGGCGTTGCCCCGAGCCTGCCCGCGTTTTTTTCGGCGCCCTCTCCGCTCAGCGGCGAAACAGACGCGCTGTCGCAGGGCTTCTCTGACTTTGCCGTTACCGTTTTGTACGGCGTGACAGCCTCAAGGATCGCATGCTCTCCGTCGCGAACACGAAGCAGCGCGTCAAGCGGCACCTTACGGCGAATGCCCGGAAAAGCCGTTTTATCCATTTCGAGATAGTCCTCGTATGTGCGAACTCCGCGCATATTTCTGCCGTTTTCTTCAAAATATCCGGCGCTGAAACCGCCGCGGCTGAATATGCGCCGCAGCGCGTCGATCTCATCATCCGCCGCGTTTCTTTCTTCGTCAAGAAGACGGCGGTATATCCTCGTGACTCCGTACACATACTCGGCGGGCTTTTGCCGCCCCTCTATCTTCAGTGAGGCGACGCCGCTTTTCAGTATGTCGGTGATGTGCCCCGCAAGGCACATGTCGCGAAGGCTTATGGGATAGCTGCCATTTACGGCGCCGCGACCGCCCAAGGCATAGGGCTGGCGGCACGGCTGCGCGCATTCTCCCCTGTTGCCGCTTCTGCCGCCCATAACGGCGCTCATAAGGCACTGACCGGAAAACGATACGCAGTACGCGCCGTGGATGAACATTTCGATCTCAATGGGGCTTTCGGCGCACAAAAGGCGCAGCTCGTCAAGGCTCGCCTCGCGGTGGCAGACCATACGCGAAAATCCCATGTCGCACAGCGCCATAGCATCCGCCGCATTGTGCCCCGAAAGCTGAGTGCTTGCGTGTATCTCAAGCTCGGGGACGTATTTTTTTATAAGGCGCGCGAGACCCGCGTCCGCAACGATAAGCGCCGTCGCGCCGTCCTCGTACAGCTTTGCCGCAAGACAAAGCGCTGAGTGCAGCTCGTCGTCAAAAAGGCGGGTGTTGAGGGTTATATAGGTCTTTACGCCGTAGGCGTATGCAGTGCGGAGCGCCGACTCCATTTCGGTGCTGTCGAAATTATCTGCGCGCATGCGCGCGTTGAATACGGGCGCGCCGAGATAAACGGCATCGGCGCCTGCCTCTATTGCGGCTTCAAACGCCGCTCTGCTTCCTGCCGGAGCAAGCAGCTCCGGCTTTTTTGTGCGGTTTTCCGTTTGCTCCGACCTCCTTTTTCTGTCCTTATCTTTTGCCCGTGCAGGGCTGCCCCGCGCTCGTCTCCGCAGCCGAAAAAACCGTCCGCAAATCTTAGCCTATCTTTCTTTCGCTCGGCGGGGGCGCATTCATGGGGTGCCGAACTGCGAAGCAGCCGTATCGCAGCAGCGATCACAGTCAGCCCTTTTTCCCTCTCAGATATCGTTTCTTCTGAGAAGTGTTTCTATCTGGCGCAGCTTGTCCTCTTTGAGCTCTTCCGCGCTCTCATCGGCAGCGCCTGCGGCGTCTGCGGCGCCGTCATCTTTCGCGTCGGCGGCGAGCGCGGCAGAATCTTCGTTTTCCTTTTTCCTGCTGCCCAGAAGCTCCGCTATCTGGCGCAGACCGTCACGGCGCGCGTCCGCCTTGGGCTCGTCCGCCGTGTTCGATGCTTCATCCGCGCCGATCGAAAGCTGCGTTATGCCCTCGCCCTCATCGGCGCTCTTTTTTTCTTCAACGGCATCGCCGTCGTCCGCATCGGAAAGATCGTCCGGCAGTACACCCTTATTCGAGCCGAGCATGGCGCTTTTCAGCTTTATGTTGTCCTCTCTCATGCGGCGCAGGTTAGCGTCGTAAAGGGCGATCTGAGCCTCAAGATTGCGGACTCTTTTCTCGGCCTTCGCCTTTTCGCTGCTGAGATCCAGCGCCACCAGAATGGCAGCGTCAAGCTTTGAGCAGCGCTTGTTCTGAATGGTGATGTCCGTGATTTGCTTGTCAAGCTTTGAAACAAGCTTCTGCACGAATTCTTCTCTCTCATCGGAGATGATCGACATTTCAACTCCGGCGATCGTAACGTCGTATTTTTTCTTGTCCATAACGAACTCCTTATAAAAATAGTATTGAAAAGCATGCTTTATGTGATATAATATAAGAAATACTTTCCCTATTATATAACTATTCATCTTATTATAATATAAACGCGGACAAAATTGAATAGTTTTGAAAAATTTTTATTGAACATTAAGTAAAAAAACGCACCGCGGCGGCAAACAGAAAGGCATGAATATGGAAAAATTACCGAGAAGCGAATATCCGCGCCCCTCCCTCAGACGAAGCGACGACAGCTTTGTCTGTCTGAACGGCAGCTGGTCCTTTGATATAGACAGCGACGACACGGGCATCTCCCGCCGCCTTTTTGAAAAGGAAAGCTACGACAACACCATAACCGTGCCTTTTGTGCCGGAAAGCCGTCTTTCGGGCATATGCCATACGGACTATATGAAGCGCGTGTGGTACGTACGCACCCTCACTCTGCCGCCCCATTTCGACACGGCGCGCGGACGCGTGCTTTTCCACATAGGCGCGGCGGACTATCGCTGCGGCGTGTACATCAACGGCACCTTCGCGGGCGAGCACACCGGCGGCTACACCCCCATATGCCTCGATGTCACCGAGCTTCTGCATGACGGCGAAAACAGAGTCAATGTTACGGCGTTCGACGATACCACCGACCCGCTTCAGCCCTCCGGAAAGCAGGTCTCCGCACCTGAGCCCCACGGCTGCTTTTACACCCGCTGCACGGGCATATGGCAAAGCGTCTGGCTCGAATACGTTCCGAAAAATTATATAAAGCACGTAAAGCTTATCCCCGACGTTGACGGCGAATGCGTGCACCTTGAAGCAAAGCTCTGCGGCGACGGCGAGCTCTCGGCTGAGGTGTATTTCGGAGAAAAAAGCGTATCCGGCGATACCTGCGTCTCCTCCGACGGCATCGCAAAAATGACGCTGCCTGTAAAGGACCCCGTGCTGTGGGATATCGGACAGGGAAATCTCTACGACGTTCGGCTGAAATTCGGCGATGACTGCGCCGCCGCGTATTTCGGCATGCGCAAGATAGAGTGCCGCCAAAGGCAGCTGTATCTCAACGGGCGCAGGCTGTTTATGCGCCTGGTGCTTGACCAGGGCTACTACCCCGACGGCATTTACACCGCCCGCGACACCGACGAGATACGCCGCGATATCGAAATGTCCATGGCGTGCGGCTTCAACGGCGCGCGTATGCACATGAAGATTTTTGAGCCGTATTTTATGTACCTCGCAGACCGCGCGGGCTACATCCTTTGGGGAGAATACCCCAACTGGGGGCTTGACATTTCCCGTCCCGAAGCAAACGACGCCATGCTTCCGGAGTGGCGTGAGCAGCTGCGTCGCGACGTGAACCACC
>USKS01000142.1 GCA_900555345.1 uncultured Eubacteriales bacterium | reverse complement strand
GGGCATGGGGCGAAGCCCCATAAAAACCTTTCCCCTCATGTCGGGGTGCGGGGCGCGGAGCCCCGCCGATAACGTATCCCCTTATTCAAGCTCGAAAGCGCCGGTGTAGAGCTGGTAGTAAACGCCGTGGTTTGCTATAAGCTCGTCGTGCGTGCCGCGCTCGATGATCCTGCCGTGGTCAAGCACCATTATCACATCCGAGTTCATAACGGTGGAAAGCCTGTGGGCGATAACGAATACCGTTCTGCCCTCCATAAGCTTATCCATGCCCCGCTGCACTATCGCCTCGGTTCTCGTGTCGATAGAGCTTGTCGCTTCGTCCAGTATCATAACGGGCGGGTCGGCAACGGCTGCCCTCGCAATGGCTATCAGCTGACGCTGACCCTGAGACAGGTTCGCACCGTTGTTGGTAAGCATCGTGTCGTAGCCCTCGGGCAGACGCGATATAAAATCGTCGGCGCCCGAAAGCCTTGCAGCCTCTCTGCATTCCTCATCCGTCGCGTCAAGACGACCGTAGCGGATGTTGTCCATAACGCTGCCCGTGAACAGATTCGTATCCTGCAGAACTATGCCCAAAGAGCGGCGCAGATCGGACTTTTTGATCTTGTTGATGTTGATCCCGTCATAGCGGATCTTGCCGTCGGCAATGTCGTAGAACCTGTTGATAAGATTGGTAATGGTAGTCTTTCCGGCACCGGTCGCACCGACGAATGCCACCTTCTGACCCGGCTCCGCATATACGCTCACGTCATGCAGCACCGGCTTGCCTTCCTCGTATTCAAAATCCACATCAAACAAGCGAACGTCTCCGCGAAGAGGAGTGTACGTAATGCTGCCGTCGGAGTGCGGATGCTTCCACGCCCATTTTCCGGTGCGATCGGTGCACTCGGTAAGGTTTCCGTTTTCGTCCTCCTTCGCGTTTACAAGAGTGACATAGCCGTCGTCCACCTCGGGTTTTTCATCCATAAGCGCAAATATACGCTCCGTGCCCGCCATACCCATGACGATCATGTTTATCTGCTGGGACACCTGGTTTATGTTGCCCGTGAACTGCTTTGTCATGTTGAGGAACGGCACTATGATGGAGACCGAGAACGCCATGCCAGATATGCTCACATTGTGCAGTCCCGCCGTGATGAACAGACCGCCCGCAATGGCGCACAGAACATACAGAACGTTGCCGATGTTCATAATTATCGGTCCGAGAGCGTTGGCAAAGCCGTTTGCCTTTGCGCTGACCTCGCCCAGCTCCTCGTTTATTGCGTCAAAATCGCTGTTGCACTTGTCCTCGTGGGTGAATACCTTTACGACCTTCTGACCGTTCATCATCTCCTGGATGAAGCCCTCGGTTTTCGCTATGGCCTTCTGCTGACGCACAAAGTACGTCGCACTGCCGCCGCCCACGGTTTTTGAAACGAATATCATGGCAACAACGCCGAGCGCGACCACAAGAGTCATCCAAACGCTGTAATACAGCATGATGAAAAGCACCGTCAGCACGATTATCGCCGACTGCAAAAGGCTGGGCAGCGACTGGGACACGAGCTGGCGCAGCGTGTCGATGTCGTTGGTGTAGTAGCTCATGATGTCGCCGTGCTTGTTTGTGTCAAAATACTTTATGGGCAGATTCTGCATGCCGTCAAACATGGCGCAGCGCATTTTGTCCAGAAAGCCCTGTGTAATATACGCCATGAGCTGCGACTGCAGAGTTATGAGTATAATAGACACGGCATACAGTCCGATAAGCGTCAGCACCAGAGGGACTATCTCTCCCGCCGCGGCGCTCCAGTCCGTGCTGCCGGCGCTTACATACTTTTCTATAACGGCGATGACCTTCTGCATGAAGATGGACGGCACGGAGTTTACCGCCGCCGACGCAACTATGCATATAAGGCTTATGGGGAGCAGCACGGGATAGAATCGGAACAGCATTTTGAAAAGTCTGCCCAGGTTTTTCGCGCTGAACTCAGGACGCTTTCCGCCCGGCATTGCGCCTCTTGCACCGTGAGGGCCGCCGACTGCTTTATTCTTACTCATTGCCCTCACCTCCCGTTTTGCGTGTCTGCTGCTCATACGTCTCGCGGTATATGGGCGACGATGCCATAAGCTCGTCGTGGGTGCCGTACTCCGCTATCCTGCCGTTGTCCATGACAAGTATGAGATCCGCATCCTGAACGGACGCGATACGCTGAGCGATTATTATTTTTGTAGTGTCGGGGATATACTGCTTGAAGCCCTGCCGGATAAGCGCGTCCGTTTTCGTATCAACGGCGCTGGTGGAGTCGTCAAGGATAAGAATCTTCGGCTTTTTCAGAAGTGCGCGGGCTATGCAGAGACGCTGCTTCTGCCCGCCGGACACATTTGAGCCTCCCTGCTCGATGTATGTATCGTATCCGTCGGGGAAGCTTCTGACAAACTCGTCCGCCTGGGATAGCCTGCACGCCTCTTCCATTTCCTCATCGGTGGCGTCGGCGTTGCCCCAGCGCAGATTGTCTTTTATCGTGCCGGAGAACAACAGGTTCTTCTGCAATACCATTGCAACACTGTTGCGCAGGGTGTCAAGATCGTAGCGCTTTACGTCGATCCCGCCCACGCGTACACTGCCCACAGTCGCGTCGTACAGACGCGGGATGAGCTGTACAAGCGTCGTCTTGCTGGAGCCGGTGCCGCCTATAATGCCTACGGTCATGCCGGACTTTATATGAAGATCGACATTTTCGAGAGCGTAGCGGTCCGCGGCTTCGGAATACTTGAAGCTGACACCGTCGAAATCAATGCTTCCGTCGGAAACGGACATAACCGCGTCTGCGGGGCTTTCAAGCGAGCTTTTCTCGTCCAGCACTTCTACGATACGGCGGGCGCTTTCTGCCGACATCGTCAGTATGACGTATATCATGGAAAGCATCATAAGCTGCATAAGCACCTGTATGCCGTAGGTCAGCATGGCGCTCATTTCGCCCACGTTTATGGTAGAGCCGCCGCTTGAAATTATAAGTCTGCTGCCGATGAGCAGTACGAACGCCATGTTGAAGTATACGCATATCTGCATTGCGGGGTTGTTCAGCGCCACAATGCGCTCCGCTCTTGTAAAGTCGCGGCGTATATCCTCGGCGGCTGAGGCAAACTTCTGCTTTTCGTATTCCTCACGAGAAAAGCCCTTTACAACGCGCATACCGCGCACGTTTTCCTCAATGGACTCGTTGAGCCTGTCGTACTTCTTGAACACTCTGCGGAATGCGGGCATTGCCGTTTTTCCGATGATAAGCAGCGACGCAAGAAGAAACGGAACGACAACAACAAACGTCAAAGCAAGCTTTCCGCCCATTATGAACGCCATAGTGATGGCAAACACAAGCATCAGCGGCGCTCTTACCGCCGTGCGTATGAGCATCATGTACGACATCTGCACATTGCTGACGTCGGTCGTCATACGGGTGACAAGAGAAGAGGACGAAAACTTGTCGATGTTGTTGAAGGAATATGTCTGCACCCTGTGGAACATATCGTGCCTCAGGTTTTTCGCAAATCCGGAGGACGCTTTTGCACAGGTGATGCCGGCGACGCCTCCGCAGCAAAGGGAGATAAGCGCCATGGCGGCAAGAATACCGCCCGTTTTAAGAATGGAGGACATATCGGTGCCCGCCTCGATCTTGTTCACAAGATCCGAGGTAAAAAACGGGATCAGACACTCGATCACGACCTCAAATATTATAAAAATAAATGTGAGTACAGAGGGCTTTTTGTATTCCCTTATACATTTTGAAAGTTTTTTAAGCATTGCAGCTCCTTTCGGGTATCTCTCATATAAAGGTCGGCAGGGCAGTCTACTTCATTTGCGCGCGCAGGTTCTCTTTCATCTTTTCCACAGTCGTTATAAAGGCTCGGAGCTCTTCTTTTGAAACTCCGTCCGTCAGAACGGCTTCGATGCGCGCAACGTTTTCGTGCATCATGTCCGTAAACTGAACGGAAATGTCCGTCAGCACAAGCTTTTTCAGACGCGCATCTCCGGGAACGCTGCGGCGCTCGATAAAGCCCTTTTGCTCCATAAGCGTCAGCACCTTGGAGGCGGTGGAGCGCGTTATGCAGAATTCCCTCTCGATATCGCGCTGAAAAACGTCGCTGTCGCGGCGGCGGGCGATATAGCCCAGTATCCTGCCGTTCGTACCGGTAATGCCGTCAAATCTCTCGTCTGTGTACGCACACATTTCGATATATCTGCCTATAAGATTGTCAAGCGAGTGGACCTCTTTACCGACAGAAATTCTACCGTTTTTGATTTTTGACCCTCCCTTCGACAGAATTTGTCGCATATAGAACTGTTTGACATACAACATTATATCCATATACGGTGAAAAGTCAATAGACTTAATAAATCGTTTACAACTTTTTGCGCGCATAAAGAAAATCATCCGCAGCCTTTCGGCTGCGGATGATCTCAATATTATATGTACTTTTTCCGTTACGCTTCGGCAAAGTATCTGATGATTTTTTCGGTTTCGTCGGTCCGCCCCAGCTTTTGCTCCAGCAGTTCAAAGTATTTGGGGGCAAAGGGATTTGAAGATATAAGCTGCGCCAGCGCCTGCGGCACCCTGTCCTGCGGGAACATGGGATTTGCCAGATTGTTGACAAGCTTTTCCTCGCTTTCGCCCACCGAGGTTTTTATGCCCTTCAGCACTCCGTTGTTTATCAGAAGCTGCACAAATGTAAGAAACGTATTGTAATAATCGGAGTTCACTTCTTCGAAAAACAAGTCTCTGTCAAGCGCGGCAAATACCTTTGCCTTTTCCTCCTGTGACATTGTGCTCTGGTGCGCTACAAACTTTCCGAACAGGTTCATTCCGAGGTTGAACGCCTCCGCCTGCGCAACACCTTTCATTGCGCCCTTGAAACCGAAGCCGCCGCCC
>USKS01000141.1 GCA_900555345.1 uncultured Eubacteriales bacterium | reverse complement strand
ACATGACCGTAAACGGCGTTGCCATTGCGACCGTTATTTCAAACCTCGCAAGCTCCGTTTTGCTCATGTGGCGGCTCATAAAATCAAAGCAGTACATACATCTTGATCTGCGCGCCGTGCGCATAGACAAAAAGGCACTGGGACAGATAGTGAAGATAGGTCTTCCCGCGGGAATTCAGGGCGGTGTGTTTGCCGTATCAAACATAGTTATCCAGGCGGCGGTCAACAGCCTCGGCACGGTGGTCATTGCGGCATCCAGCGCGGCATATAATATTGAAATTTTCGCATACTATGTGCTGAACTCTTTCAGCCAGGCGTGCACCACCTTCGTCGGGCAGAACTACGGCGCGGGGCAGATACGCCGCTGCAGAAAGACGCTGTTTCTGTGCCTGATAGAAGATCTTATCGCATCTGCCGTCGCCATCGGTCTCATACTGTTTGCGGGCAAAAATCTGCTCGCCGTATTCAACAACGATCCCGAAGTCGTCAGCATCGGATATATGCGTCTTGTCATGATATTCTCCGCATATATTTTCAGCATGCTGTATGAAGTCATGAGCGGATATCTGCGCGGTTTCGGGATTTCGCTGACACCGGCGATACTGACCACCGTCGGCGTCTGCGGCATAAGGATCGCCTGGATAAATATCGTTTTCCCTCTCAGCAGAACCTTCAAGACGATCATGACGGCATATCCCATAAGCCTTGCAGCCACGGCACTGCTTATTTTCATCGCACTCATTTGCTTTCACCCGTCGGCACGTCAGCTGAAGAAGCGGCGCAACGCGGCAAAGTGATATACCGCCGCAAGAGAAAAGCCCGAAACCGAATGGTTTCTGGCTTTTTCGTTTTACTGAGATGAGCATGCTCCCTCTATGCTTATTTTTCCGCTTTAATCAGATTTTCATAAAAGCGCACTGCACCGGGCAGACAGCTGTACTCTATGTTTTCGTCAATACCGTGCATGCCCTTCATCTGCTCCGGTGTATATATCACGGGCGCAAAGCGTATGCAGTTTTTGCATATGGGCTGATAGAACTGCGCGTCGGTCGCGCCGGTCATAACATAGGGGCTGCCCGCAAGACCGGGGAATGTTTCGGCAATGACCTTTTCAACGGTCTTGTAGCCGCTGCCTTTAATATCAACGGGCTCGGTATAGTCGTTTGCATGAAGTACTTCCACGGTCAGCCCGTATTTCTCTGCGCGGCGGCGGATGATATCAAGACTTTCCTTTTCGCCCTGATGCGGTATGAACCGCATATTCGCGCCGAGAGTCGCCTTCTGCGGGATAACATTGCAGGCGTCGGAGCCTGACTGTGTTGTAAAGGCTATGGTCGTTTTAAGCATTGCTCCCGCCTGGGCGCTGACCGCAGGCAGGACCGCGATAAGCAGCGGGCGGAACAGCCAGATATTGCCGAACAAAAGCTTTAGTCCGAAAGGCGCATACGGCGCGAGAGCGCGGAACATGGAGGCGACCTCGGGCGAGAGCTTTTTCTTGAACGGGCTGTGCTTTTCCGTGTCGTTTACAAATGCGGCAAGGCGGGCGATAGGCGTATTTTTTCCGGGTGCGCTGGCGTGTCCGCCTGTGCTTTTCGCCGTGAACATTACATCCGCTTTTCCCTTTTCAAATATGCCGACCATGGCGAAGTTTCCGCGGATGCCGCCGATGGGATCCTGTATGATACCGCCGCCCTCGTCGCACAGAAGGTACAGCTCAACGCCGCGCCGCTTCAGCTCATTTACGATCTTCGGCGCGCCGTCGCCCGCCCATTCCTCAGTGCAGGAGGACGCGAGGTAAACATCCTGCGGGGGAACATAGCCCTCTCCGAGCAGCCGCTCCGCAGCTTCGAAGAAAGCCATAACCGAGCATTTCGTGTCCGAGGCGCCGCGTCCCCAGACCTTGCCCTCGGCAATTTCTCCGGAAAACGGAGGGTACTTCCATTCTCCCTCCGCGGGGACAACGTCCTGATGGCTCATGAGCAGTATAGGCTTTTCGCTGCTTTTGCCTTTCCAATAATACAAAAGGTTTCCGTCGATCTCGGTGCGCTCCAGCTTTTCGTGCACAAGCGGGAACAGTTTTTCAAGCACCTTATGAAATTCGCGAAACTTTTCCGGTTCCGCCACGCCCTGGTGGGACGTGGTATCGGTCTTTATCATGACCGACAGCTTTTTGGCAAGAGCGAGCGCCTCATCCTCGTCCTCATCCGCTTTATATGTCGAGGTTTTCGAGGGCATGAGCAGCGTATGTACGATCGCGCAGAGCACGAGCAGGATCAGAAGCCCCGCGGCGCCCGCCAATATCAAAAGAAATATCTTCATTTATTTATCTTCTTTCCCTTTGTTCTTTCTGTAGAAGAAATATGCGATCCCGATCGCGATCGCGCCGGAGGGGATTATCATGATGCTCGTTGATGAAACAAGCGACGGCACAAATATGAAAAGCAGGCTCATGACCACAAGGGGCACAAGGGCAATTTTCATGTTTTTACGGTAGTATTTGTACGCCATTGCGCCGAACAGCGCGGGTACAACGTTGTCAAACGCGGGCTGAAGCGCGGGCTCCTGAAGCAGAGGACGCAACGGCGTGAGCGCCGCAACGCCCGCAGCCAGTATCAGTATGGTGACAAGAGAGGACGTCGCGATGGACAGCGTTGATATGATCTCATTTTCGCGCGTGCCCGTTTTGGCGCCGACCATGTCGCGCGCGTTTACCGCGCACGGAATCTTCATATTTATAAGGTTGCCCGTGATAAACGCAAGGTATCCTCCGCCGGAGCCCAGCATGGGCGTGTATATCAGAAACTCAGCAACGCTGCTGACCATCCACACAAGTCCCACGGAGACAAAGCCTTTTGCGGCCGCAGCAAGGTCGGGATACGCGCCGAGATACTTACCGATGAGAAACGGAGCTCCCACAAGCATTATGAGAACGATAATGCTCGCGCCTCTGCCTATGACATGCGTTTTTTTGCTGTATTTTTCCCAGTCGAGATTTTCGTTGTGTTCCATGTCGCCGCCTCCTTATATAAGATTGATGACAACGGCAGCCGTCATGCCGCAGAGCATGCTCAGCGCCACCGAAAAATTTTCAACAAATGCGAATTTCGGCTTTTTTGCAAGCCATATGAACAGTGCCATAACAGCGCCGGATACAGCCACCACGACGAGAGGCGTCCAGTCGCCGCCGAAAGTAAACAGTCCCTTTGACGAAGCAAACGAGCCTATATAGCTGCCGATATACGCGCTGACAAGACCGATGAACATAGCGCTCATCGCGGTGTCTCCGAAGCCCGTGCCCGCGGCTTTGCCGCTGCCGGCGCGTCCGGATAACTTTGACGTGTACTTACGGTTGAACAAAACCGACAGTATCATGCCCCACATGATGCAGACGCTCATGAGAAGCGCTATCGTCGCAAAGCCGGAGGCTGTCATATATTCGCCGGAGAGCTTCTCCATGCCGACCTGCTCCGCCGCACCCTGCGCCACCTGCGTTTCATAATGCAGCGCGCCTATGACCGAAAGTCTGAGCCACGGCCACGGTATGCCCAGGCTGCCCGACAGAGCGATAACGCCCAGAAGAATGCCGACGCTTGGCAAAACGGAAAACGTTGCGCTGGAAACTATGACGCGCTTCATTTTCGCCGTATCCATACCGATAGCCTTTCCCGCGCGGTACGCCCGCACCATAAATACTACGCACAGCAAAGCGACAAACCCGATGATACTGCCGCAGATGAGATACATGGGAGCGCTGCTGAGCTTTTCGAGAATACTCATATGTACAAAACTCCTTACCGTAAGATATTTTATCAAACTAAAGTGTTATAAGTATATTATAGTAGCTTTTTCCGCAAATGCAACATAATTTTACAAAAAATGCCTTCGGCGGTAAAAAGAGTTCAAAGGTGTACGCTTGCCATATCATATAACTTGCTGACAAGGCTGCCGCTTTGCGTAGCTGAGATAAAGCGCGATGATTCCACCGTATCTACAAGCAGTTTGAGTTCCGGCAATTCAAATGAGCGCTGACCTATAAAATATCTGTTCGGAGAGGGAAAAAGCTGAAAAAGTTTTCGACATTTTAACAGTTTACAAGCATTTGGGGCTGCCGCTCGCGATTCTTTCGCTCTTGCGGCAGCCCCTTCCTGATATATTATTTTTGTTTTTTCACTGTCTGCTTGACAGGGAGCACATCAATCGGGCGTTAATGGTTTGCTTTTTTTCTGCCTGTCTCTTTTTTCTTCATAAATCCGGCGTTTTTCTTCTTCGCCTTAAAGAACATGAACATTATAACGCCGACAACCGCAACTATAAGCACGAGAAAACCGACAACTATCCATGTGAACTGACCTATGGAAAGCCCCATAAAAGTATTCAGCCCCGTTATTTCATATTCTATCTGTTCGTAAGGCTTTATATTGCCGCCAAACTCCGACGCCATATTGTCGGGGATTATCGCGTTTTTATCTTCTCCCGCGACATCTATTGCGACAGTATAATCGGTTCCTTTTTTCGCGGAAGCAAGAAAGAAGGTCGCAACGCCGCTTTTATCGACGATTACCGTCTGAATTCTGCGGAGATCCTTTCCGTTCGTTTCGTAAAGAGTTGCGGTTTTTCCGGCATGATTTTCGGAAAGAGAAATTTTCGGAGAGAATTTGAAACCGACGTCGCCGTTGAAGGAGACCTTATAACTTTTGCTGTCGCCTATCGTTTTCTTTTCGGATTCGGTAGGTGCAGTATTTTCCTTTACCTCATAAGAAAGGTTGACATTGCCCGAAATTTTATCTTTTTCGAGCGTTGAGCAGTCTATTCCCGAAACAGAACCGTTTTTATTCGTAATTTCGAGACTGACATTTTTTCCGGCAAGGTCTTTGAGTTTATCTCCGTTTACCGTATCGGTATCGGTAAGGACTATATC
>USKS01000140.1 GCA_900555345.1 uncultured Eubacteriales bacterium | reverse complement strand
CCGCCGCCCCGCATCTGAATTGCGTTTCCCACCTGATCGCCCATTTCCGCGGCAGCCTGATTTTTCTTTTCTTCTGTGCCGGATATGATCTCATATGACACTATCGCCCTGTTGTATCTGTCAACATGGACCGAGAGAAAGTCATTTTCGTCCGCCGTGAAAACACCGAAGGGCAAAAGCAGACAGCACGCGCGGCGTATCATCGGGACAAGCCCCTCCAGATACATATCTCTGAAATAATGCGTAAACGAGTCAAAATCCTTTGCGCAACTGTCGAACCTGAACCTGAATTGCTCCGTATAATACTCTGCCGCCTGCCTGAACATAGGACAGTATCTGAGGCAGGTGTCAAGCTCTTTGGAAACATATATTGTGCTGCCGACGAGACCGAACTCCCTGCTCTCGCCGTTTTCGCTGTTCCACTCCCCGGGCTCGGGAGCGTCAAATTTCGGATAGCTGTCATAAGGCGGAAATTCCTTCGGTTCCTCAATAGGCTTTACGTCCTGAAATATGTCCTTGCCTATTGCCTTGTTGATGCCCCTGTTCAGCGAGGTTGCTATCTGTGCCTGCTTGTTGAATACTTTTTTGAAATCAAATCCCATTTTCGTCGCTCCTTGTAAATAAAAAATATAGCAGATCCATGTGCCAAAAGCTGCCGTGCACATGACGTTATAAAGCATTTTTATACGTGCTCTCCGCACGTCTCTCATCCGTTAGACGTATCTAAGAAGACTTCGGGACTGACATTAAGCGCAAGGCATACGGCGCGCAGATCGTCAGCGTACATTGTGCGGCTGCCGTTCATCATGGCGCCGAATGCCGCATCCGGTATGCCCGTCTTTCGGGCGACCGCCGACTGTTTGTATCCGTTTTTCTCTATGTACGTTCTCACTTTTTTGTATACTTCCATATACGAGCCTCCAAAATACAGTTTTTCTGTACTTTTGTTTATAATAACACAGTTAGTCTGTATTGTCAACGTGAAAATACAGAAATTCTTGATTTATTTGTTGCTTTTGCAGTTTATTCGTGTATAATTGTTTTGTGAGGTGATACTGTTGAAATATGAAATAGGAAGCAGAATACGCAAATACAGAAAGATATGCGGCATGACGCAGGAGCAGCTTGCCGACAAAATAAATGTTACCAAAAGCCGTGTGTCAAATTGGGAGCAGGGAATAAACCGTCCCGACGCGGATATTCTTGCGGACATATGCAAAACGCTTAACGTTTCGCCGAGCGAGCTGCTTGACGTGCACCTGACGGATGATGTACTGAGCGAGCATGAAAAGCTTGTTATAAATGCGTATCGCTCAAAGCCGGAGCTTGCGCGCGCAGTTGATATTCTGCTCGGCATCAGCGCCGAACAGGTGTGAGGGCAAACTCGCATTCAGTGATATGCCGCTTCCCTCGGCGTGATATTTTTGCCTTCGGCAAAAGTGATATTGCGCCTGCGGCGCAGTGATATTATATTCGCCGAAAAGCACGCGAAGCAAATATCACCCGGCGAAAGCCGAATATCACTGCCATAGGCAATTTAACTCGCCGCAAGGCGAATATAACTGAAAAAAGCACTTGCAAATGCAAGTGCTTTTTTCGTGGTGGGCCATCAAGGACTCGAACCTTGGACCGACCGGTTATGAGCCGGTAGCTCTAACCAACTGAGCTAATGGCCCGTATTAAACGGCAATATGTATTTTATCATAGCCTCCCCGGTTTGTCAACTGTTTTTTTATACTTTTTGATACTCTTGCCGAGGCACTGCTCTTTCCGGCGTCAAACGCCGTCGGGGTGCGCCGCGGTGCGCGTATTTCATTTCCGAGTATGCCGTCGAAATCGGGCGCTTTTACTTTGTCCGTGAAAAGGCGGTCAGGCTCAGACCGAAAATGAGCATTACGCACACGGCGCGGCGGCGGCGCATACAATGTATTACAAAACAAAGGGG
Source organism: uncultured Eubacteriales bacterium (assembly GCA_900555345.1). The sequence continues at coordinate 3,003 of USKS01000140.1, read as the reverse complement.
CTCGGTTTTATGGAAAAGCTCAGAATCATTCTTAACGGCGCCCGCGGGCGCATGGGCACCGTCGCCGCAAACTACATAAACAGCGCAGGCTCGGGTGCGGCGCTTTGCGCCCGGGTCGATCCCGCCGGCGGCGACGGGATCTGTGTCAGCCTTTGGGACTGCAGCGCGGACGCCGACGTCATAATCGATTTTTCGCACCGCGGCGCGGCGGGCGATCTTGCAAAATATGCCGCGGCGCGAAAGCTGCCGCTGGTCGTCTGCACCACCGGGTACCGCGAGGACGACACGGAGAAGCTTCGGCGCGCGGCGCGCTCGGTTCCCGTATTCATAAGCTCAAATATGTCCCGCGGGGCATCTCTTTTGCAATACTTTGCCGCTTTCGCCGCCGAAGCGTTTCCCAAGGCGGATATTGAGATCGTCGAAATGCACCACCGCCGCAAGGCGGACTCCCCCAGCGGCACGGCACTTATGCTTGCCGAGGGCATACGGCGTGTGCGTCACCGATCGTATCCGGCGATCCGCGGCTCGGAAAACGGGCGCGCGGGCGGCGAGATCGGCATACACAGCATCCGCATTGGCAGCTGCGAGGGTGTGCACACGGTGATAATTTCCGACGGAACGGAGACTCTCACCCTTTGCCACAGGGCGGAGGACCGCAGCGTTTTTGCCGTCGGCGCCGTCTCTGCGGCAAGATACATCGTGGGGCGCCGCCCCGGGATCTACAACATGAAAAATATGCTCGGTATCTGAAGGAGGCACATTTGAAAATACATTTTACGAAAATGCACGGCTGCGGCAACGACTACATATTTATAGACCGCACAAGCGAAGCGGGGGAGCTGCCGAGCCCGCGCAGACTTGCCGCGGCAATGTCGCCGCGGCATTTCTCCGTCGGCGGCGACGGGGTAGTTATCATATCAGAGAGCCGCCGCGCAGATGCCGCCATGCGCATATTCAACGCCGACGGCAGCGAGGGACTTATGTGCGGAAACGCGCTGCGGTGCGTGGGGCTGTATCTGTACGCCCGCGGGATATGCGAAAGGAAAAGCATGACGGTAGACACACCCGCGGGCATACGCGCTGTGAGGGTCCTTAATTTCGACGGGCGCTGCGGCACCGTACGGGTGCAGATGGGAAAGGCGTCGTTCGATCCCCGCGACATCACTCCGCTCGGCTGCGGCGCACCGCTTATAGACGCGCCCGTGCCGCTTTTCGGAGAGAATATCAGAATGACTGCGGTCTCCGTGGGGAATCCGCACTGGGTGACATTCGTTGACGAGTCGGAAAGGCTCGATATAAGCGCCGCCGGCAGCTCTCTGGAGGCGCATCCCATGCTGAAAGAGCGCATAAATACGGAGTTTGTCAAGGTCATCGACCCGAAAAATATTCAAATGAGGGTATGGGAGCGGGGCAGCGGAGAGACTCTTGCCTGCGGCACGGGCGCCTGCGCCGCCGTCGCAGTCTGCGTGCGGCTGAAAAAATGCGCGCGCGGCTTACCCGTAAACGTCCGACTGCCCGGGGGAGTGCTGACGGTCTGCTGCGGAGAGGACGGAGAAATAACGCTCTCGGGCGGGGCGGCGTTCGTATATGACGGAGTTTTTGATTTTGCGGATGAGCGCGGAGGAGGCGATCACTTTGGACATTGATCTAAGCGGAAATTTTTCCCGCCTTGAAAGAGGCTATGTTTTTGCCGAATGCGAGCGGGTGATCGGCGAGTACGAGAGAAGCGGCGCGCCGCGGCGCGTTATACGTCTCGGCATAGGAGACGCGACACTTCCGGTTTGCCCCGCGGTCTCGGCGGCGTTTGCCGCGGCTGCAGAGGAGATGTCGCACACCGAAACATTCCGCGGCTATCCGCCCGTCTCGGGATACAGCTTTCTGAGAGATGCCGCGGCGGGATACTACCGCGCACTCGGCGCGTCGGTTTCGCCCGAGGATATTTATATATCCGACGGAACAAAAAGCGACGCTGGCAACATATACGATATTCTCGGAGACTGCACGGTCTGTATACCGGACCCGGGATACCCCGCGTACCGCGACTGCGCGATCATGGCGGGAAAGAGAACGAAAGATATGCGCGCCGCGGCGGACAATTCTTTTTTGCCGATGCCGGACTGTCTCGGAAAAGACGTGCGCGGCGCGGCCATCTGGCTGTGTTCTCCGGGGAATCCCACCGGCGCGGCATACACCGAAAAGCAGCTTGGAGAGTGGGTGGACTTTGCGCTGGAGAGCGGATCGCTCATACTGTTCGATGCCGCCTATGCCGCCTTTGCCGCCCCCGGGATACCGCGCACGATCTACGCCGTAAAGGGCGCCGAAGAGTGCGCCATAGAGTTTTATTCGCTGTCAAAATCTGCATCGTTTACGGGGATACGCTGCGCATGGTGCGTTATCCCGTCCGCGCTTTGCAGCGGCGGCGCGCGCCTCACAGAGCTTTGGCGGCGCAGGCTTTCTGCGCGCTCAAACGGCGTATCGTACCCGGTTCAGCGGGCGGCACAGGCGGCGCTGTCGAAGATCGCGATAAACTACGCCGACGAATGCGTGCGGTATTATAAAGAAAATGCCGCGATGATCAAAATAGTGTTTGAGGGCAAGGGCATAGAGGCTTGCGGCGCAGCGTCGTCGCCGTATGTGTGGATAAAATGCCCCGACGGATACAGCTCCGAAGGCTTTTTTGACCGTCTTTTGCGCAAGGCGCAGATCGCGGGCACCCCGGGCGACGGTTTCGGCAGCGGCGGGCGCGGATATCTGCGGCTGACAGGCTTCGGCACACGGGCGGACACCGAGGAGGCAGCGCGTCGGCTCGACACGCTGCTGTGAGTGCTCGAACGCGCACACAGCGCTGTCCCTCCCGCACCTCTGCGCCGTCCTTGTCGCCCCCGCCGCCCGACGTGCTCATTTGCAGCTGCGCGCACCCGCATCCACCGCATACACATCCCCCGCGCACCGCGCTGTCCGCACCGTCCCTCGTCCCGCCGTTCCTCCCGCACCACCCACGCC
>USKS01000139.1 GCA_900555345.1 uncultured Eubacteriales bacterium | reverse complement strand
GAGTTTGAATTGCTTTGCAAAGAAACCAAAACCCGCAGTTTCAAAACTTCTGCGGTGCGGATCGGCACATGTGCGGCGGCAATGCAGCAAGCTCCCGATCTTATGCAAACGCCGCGTCTCCCCGTCGGCGCTGCGTCGAAAAGCGGGCGTTTTGGGACGGTTTGTACAGTTTTCACAATTTTGTAACAAATTCATTTTATAAAAGCGAAAACGGAGTTTTCAAAAGGCTTTTGAAAACTCTTTGGAAATCTCATATTCATAGGCTTTCCGCGATTTTCGCGGCGTTGAAAACTTTGTGACTTCCAAAGTCCGTTAACACCGAAAATGTGTAAAACGTAGAAATTCATTTTTCTGCAAAATATGCTTGACAAGTATATTTCCCGATATATTGCCCGTGCATAAGCGGCCGCAGCGATATTATGCTGAGGCGTGGTGGTGCGGCACTGCAGCTGCGCGAACGTCCGCGCGACTGCACTTATCCTCCGAGCGCTACACTTTGCCGTCGGAGGTGGGACGGCGCGCGTTAAGCCGTCCGCCCGCGCCGCCGATGCGTGAGGGCGCGTATCAGACCGTCCGCCCGCGCCGTCCGTATTCATCTTGTCCGGCATCCTGCTGCCTGCCGCGTATGTAACGGCACCTCCGCGCGGGGAGATAATCGGAAGCAAAAACGCGGCATTACTGCCCGCCGCCTATGTAACAGCGCCCGATACGCCCCGGCGTGGTCGGCGCATCGGACCCTGCGGCGGAAAGCTTTCCGCCTTACATATATTATATGCCCCGAAACGTCTGCGGGATACGTCGCCGCCCCGATATTTGTCCACCGTATTGAAATATGCGCCGCATGGTGGTAAAATATATACATACAGTACAGATGACGGAGAAAATTATGAAATACGACAGCCTTTCAAAAGAGCTGACTGAGCGGATTGAACACGACCGCATGACGGGCAGCCGCCCCAATGTGGGCTTTCGCGAGCAGGACGCTGTCCGCCGCAGCGCCGCCCATGATAAGCCGACGGTCTGGCGTCCGGCGTTCGTCAGGGATACGGACAAAATACTTCATTCGGCATACTATTCAAGATTTGCGGACAAAACGCAGGTTTTCTCGTTTTACAAAAACGACGATATATCCCGCCGCGCGCTCCATGTGCAGCTTGTGTCGCGCATTGCCCGCACCATCGGCGCGGTGCTGAATCTGAACGCCGATCTCATAGAGGCCATAGCGCTGGGTCACGACATAGGCCACACGCCCTTCGGACACGCGGGCGAAAAGTATCTGGACGAGCTTTGCTTCGGTGCGACCGGGCGCCACTTCGCTCACAATATCCACTCCGTCAGGGTGCTTGACGGCATATATCCCTACAACATCACCCTGCAGACGCTCAACGGTATCGCCGCCCACAACGGCGAAATTGAAAAATCACATTACGCGCCCGCGCCCATGACGACCTTCGCCGAGCTTGACGAGGCGCTGGAGGGCTGCTACAGGGATCCCGAGAACAACAAACGCCTTATGCCTTGTACGCTTGAAGGCTGTGTTGTGCGTATATGCGACATAATATCGTATCTGGGCAAAGATAGGCAGGACGCGAAAAAAGCGGGACTCATATCCCGCGAGGAGGATGTTTTCGGCTACGGAGTCATAGGAAGGGTCAACGCCGAGATTATAAACAACCTAAGCGTCAACATAATCGAAAACAGCTACGGCAAGCCGTACATTTCCATGAGCAGCGACTATTTCGAGGCGCTCAGCGCCGCGAAAAAGTCCAACTACGAGGAGATATATTTAAGCGACGCCGTAAAGCGCCCGCAGGACGCGATCATACGTCCCATGTTCGGGCGTATGTACGAAAAGCTTGTACGCCAGGTGAAGGACGGCGACCGCGAGTCGCCTGTATTCAAGCACCATATCGAGCCTATAAACTCTTCGTTCTATCACAGGGAAAAGCCCTATATCGAGGAAAGTCCGGACATAATAGTAACGGATTACATCGCCGCAATGACCGACGACTATTTCGTCGACCTGCACCGCTGGCTCTTCCCAGACAAGGACGTTATAAAGTACCACGGATATTTTGAGTAAAGCGCCGCGCAAAATTCACGGGAGGAAAAATTACCGCGAGGCATACTAACAAAAAAGGAGACTGACTGTTTTTTATGGATAAATTCAAGCTGTGCTCTCCGTACAGTCCTACGGGCGATCAGCCGCAGGCGATAGACCGGCTGAGCGCCGGAGTTGAGGCGGGTGAGCGCTTTCAGACGCTTATGGGTGTTACCGGTTCGGGCAAAACGTTTACAATGGCGAACATCATTGCAAACGTCAACCGTCCGACTCTTGTTCTCGCGCCCAACAAGACACTTGCCGCGCAGCTTTGCTGCGAGTTTCGGGAATTTTTTCCCGAGAACGCGGTGGAGTATTTTGTTTCTTACTACGACTATTATCAGCCGGAGGCTTACGTCCCCGGCAAGGATATATATATCGAAAAGGATTCGTCTGTAAACGACGAGATAGACAAGCTGCGCCACAGCGCTACAAGCTCACTGTTCGAGCGGCGGGATGTGATTATCGTGGCGAGTGTTTCCTGCATATACTCTCTCGGTCCTCCGGAGGAGTATTCCTCGCAGGTGACGGCGCTGCGCCCGGGCATGAGAATGGAGCGGGACGAGCTTGCGAAAAAGCTTATTTCCGTAAGCTATGACCGCAGCGACATGAGCTTTGTGCGCGGAACGTTCCGCATGAAGGGCGACACGCTGGAGGTCTTTCCCTCAAACGAGAACAACAAGGCGGTGAGAGTGGAGTTCTTCGGCGACGAGATAGACCGTGTTTCCATGATAGACCCGCTTACGGGAAAGGTTTTGCAGACGCTTGCCTATGCCCCCGTGTATCCCGCGAACCACTATGTCATTTCTCCAGACAATCGGGAGGAGGCATTCCGCGAGATAGAAGAAGAGCTTGAGGAAAGAGTAAAGTTCTTCAAGGACGCAGGCAAGCTTATCGAGGCGCAGCGCATTGAGGAGCGCACGCGCTACGATCTTGAGATGCTGCGCGAGGTAGGCTTCTGCTCGGGCATTGAAAACTATTCGCGCATATTCGCGCGCCGAAAGCCCGGTTCAACTCCCTATACCCTGCTTGACTATTTTCCGAAGGACTATCTTATGTTCGTGGACGAGAGCCACGTTACCCTGCCGCAGGTCAGGGGCATGTACGGCGGAGATCGGGCGAGAAAGAAAAATCTTATAGACTACGGCTTTCGTCTGCCGTCGGCATACGATAACCGACCGCTGAATTTTGAGGAATTCGAGGAGCACATAAACCAGATAATCACCGTTTCCGCTACGCCCGGCGACTATGAAATGCAGCATTCGTCGCAGACAGTGGAGCAGATCATCCGTCCCACGGGGCTTCTCGATCCCGAGGTGGAGGTGCGTCCCGTTTCAACTCAGGTGGACGATGTTCTCGGCGAGATACGCCTGCGCGCCGAGCGCGGCGAAAGGGTGCTCGTCACAACGCTTACGAAAAAAATGGCAGAGGATCTGAGCGAATATCTTGACGCTCAGGGGGTAAAGGTAAAGTATATACACCACAGCGTTGACACCATGGAGCGCAGCGAGCTTCTGCGCGATCTGCGTCTGGGCGTGTACGACGTGCTTGTGGGCATAAACCTTCTGCGCGAGGGTATAGACCTGCCCGAGGTAACGCTTGTCGCCATACTTGACGCGGACAAAGAGGGATTTCTGCGCAGCGAGCGCTCGCTCATCCAGACTATCGGGCGCGCCGCGCGAAACTCGCGCGGCAAGGTCATAATGTATGCCGATACCGTAACGGGCTCAATGCGCGCCGCCATAGACGAGACGAACCGCCGCCGCGAGATACAGAAAAAGTATAACGAGGAGCACGGCATCACCCCCGCGACTATCAAAAAGAATATCGGCGAGCTTATACAGATAGGCGCGCCCGACAGCGGCAGACGCGGCGCAAAGGGCGAAAGAGGACAGATGAAGCGCGCCGACGAGATAGAGCATCTGCGCGCCGAAATGAAAAAGGCGGCGTCGGAGCTGCGATTTGAAGAAGCGGCGTTTCTGCGTGACAAGCTGCGCTCTCTCGAGGCGCTGAAGGATGCGGCGGAGAGCGATGACGCGGCGGCAAGGAAAAGCTTTTCCAAAACCACGCCGCGCGGCAGAAAGGGCCGCCGGACGTAAGGACGCGGCAAAATAGGTGTGTCGCTCCGTAATGTAAATAAAGCGGCGACCGCAGCGGGACTTCGCCTGCAGCAAGCTTCATTCCATACGGGCGATGGGCGCGGCGCGGAGCGACGCTTGCGCCGTATGTCGGAATTTGCTGATAAATACTACTTGACAAAGCGGCGTAATACAGATAGAATAATAGTAGAAAATACATCGGTCCGAGACCGGCGGAATACACAAGCAGAAAGGTTTGGAAAGCATCATGGCAGAAAACGACGAGATCTTTGAAAACGAAGATATTTACACCCTTACCGACGAGGAAGGAAACGAAAGCGACTACGAGCTGATCGGTTCCATCGAGGAAAACGGCGTTACCTACTACGCACTTATCCCCTATACCGATGATGACACCGATCCCGAAGAGTACATAGTGCTCCGCGGCGAAAAGGACGAAAACGGCGAGGAGATCCTTGTTTCCATTGAGGACGACGAGGAGTTCGACCGCATTGCCGATATTTTCGACGATGAGTTTGCGGATATCGACTATGACATGGAGCCCGAGGACGAAAACTGAGTCCGCTCCCTCTTTTGTCGGCTGAGACGGGAAATGCCCCGATAAGCCGACGGGACACTGCCGCTTTTGCAGCGACGTGAGCGTCCTGCGGTGTTCGTGATACGGAATGTAGTTAAACCCACGATTGATTAAAGGAACCTAACCCCGGGGCGGGTATGCAGGCCTCCCGCCTGCCTCTCTTTTGACAGGCAGCACGGATG
>USKS01000138.1 GCA_900555345.1 uncultured Eubacteriales bacterium | reverse complement strand
ACGCAAAGGCTCACAACAGACGCAGCACCGTAGGCGGCGTTCTTGAGACCGAAGTAAAGACAAAGGCGTTCGGCAGACTCAGCGCCCAGACCGCAAAGCAGGTCATCATCCAGGGCATCCGCGAGGCCGAGCGCAGCAGCATGATCAGAGAATACGAGAAAAAGCGCGAGGAGGTCATCACAGCCGTCGTTACAAAGACCGCCGACTCCTCCGGAGATATAGTTATCGACACCGGCACAAGCGAAGCGGTGCTCAGCGCTTCCGAGCAGATACCCGGCGAGACATTTGAGGTGGGCGATCACATCAAGGTGTTCGTAACCGAAGTTCGCCGCGACAGCCAGTCAGGTCCCATGGTAACGCTTTCGAGAACGCATCCGAACTTCGTAAAGCGCCTGTTCGAGACCGAGATCCCCGAGATCGAGGACGGTATCGTCCTTATCCACAGCGTCGCAAGAGAAGCGGGCAGCCGCTCCAAGATCGCCGTGTACTCCAGAGACGAAAACGTTGACCCCGTAGGCGCCTGCATAGGTGAAAGAGGCCGCCGTATCGCCGACATCGTAGACGAGCTGCGCGGAGAAAAGATCGACGTTATCGAATATTCCGACATCCCCGAGGACTTCGTTGCGGCAGCACTTTCACCCGCCGAGGTCATCGATGTTGAAATGGAAAGCGAGAGAAGCGCGATCGTAACGGTCGCCGGAGATCAGCTTTCACTTGCCATCGGCAAGGAGGGACAGAACGCCCGCCTTGCGGCAAGACTCACCGGCTGCAAAATAGATATCAAAGGCAGATAAAGAAAAAAGCGCGCAAAAAGCCGCAGATAACCTGCCAAGGCTTTAGTGCGCAGGAGGTACGCCATGTCCCCGAAAAACGCAAAACCGAGAAAAATTCCGCTGCGCCGATGCACGGGCTGCGGCGAATCTTTTCCCAAAAAAGAGCTTATCAGAATAGTGCGAAGCCCGGAGGGCACGGTGTCGCTTGACTTTACCGGCAAAGCGGGAGGCCGCGGAGCATACATCTGCAAAAAGGCAGCCTGCTTCAGAAAGGCAAGAAAGCAGAACCGCATAAAGTCCGCTCTCGAGGTCGAAATTCCGGAAAGCGTTCTTCAGGCGCTTGAGGAAGAAATAGAGCTCTGCGAAAAAGAAGAGAGCGAAAAAGATGAACACTGACAAGATACTAAAGTATGTTTCCCTTGCCGCCGCTGGCAGAAACGCCGTTTTCGGCACCGATCAGGTGCTGTCGGCGATACGCCGCAGGCAAAGCGGAATATGCGTGCTTCTCTCCGCCGACGCTTCCGAGCGCACCGCAAAACAGATAAAAGACAAATGCGCATTTTATAATGTTCCGCTTATCGCGCTGTGCGTCGATATGGAAACTCTGGCAAAACGCTGCGGCAAAATTTTACCCGCGGCAACGGCTGCGGTAACACTGCCGTCGCTGGCAAGAGAAATTATCAAAAATGCCGAAGACTAATTAATGATCATTCAGTAATCTGACAGGAAAGGATCCCCGCCAAAGGGGAACAGGTACAACAATATGGCACAAGCCCCGATGTTCCGTATTAACCAGCTTGCAAAGGACCTGGACATTAAAACAAAGGATATCATCACAAAGCTTGAGGAGGAGGGTCTCGGAACGAAAAAGACCATGACTCTTCTTGAGCCCGATGAATTCAACATGTTCTTTGACGCTTTTACAAAGGAGAACCAGATAACCGATATTGACGGCTATCTGCACGGCAAGACACGGATCCCCACTGTCAGACCCTCAAAAGCAGCGGCAATAGCTGCCGAGAGAAAGGCTGAACGCGAGAGAGCCGAGGCTGCCGCAAAAGCAAAGGCTGAGGCTGAGGCAAAAGCAAAGGCTGAAGCCGAGGCAAAGGTCAAGGCAGAAGCCGAGGCAAAGGCAGAGGCTGAGGCAAGAGCCGCGGCAAAGGACGCTGCCCTTCTGAAGGCCGCAGCTGCCGCACGCGCACGCGCGCAGGCGGAGGAAAAAGCAAAAGCCGAGGGCGCTGAGCGCGCAAAGCAGAGAGAACAGAGAGCGGGAGAAAACAAAGCCCGCACCGACGCTGCCCGTGCCGAGTTCAGCCGCCGCAATCAGCCCGCGGCATCGGGCGCGGCGCAGAGCGCAAAACCCGCCGCAGCCGCATCCCCCGCAAAAGAGCAGTCGCGCCCCGCAGATGTCAAAAAGGCTCAGCAGAGCGTAAAGGGCCGTATACAGCAGGCTTACGAACAGAAAGCATCGCAGGTCCAGGGGCAGGACCGCAGCTTTACTCCCGACCAGAGCACCATGGGCAAAAAGAAGCCTCAGGCTCAGGGCAACGAGCGCAAACGTACCGGAGCTACCCGCGTTGTGGACACAAGATCCGCATCGGTGGATCTCTCCAAGTACGACGAGCGTCTTGATAACTTTGTAACCGATAACAGAGCAGAAAACGCTTCCAACAAGCAGAAGCTCAAAAAACAGAATACAAATATGCGCTCCTCCAAGGGACGCAACAAGGAAAGCGCCGCTATGGAGCGCCTGCGCAAGCAGGAAGCCATGAAAGCAAAGCAGCAGCCGCTCAAGGTCTCCATCCCCGATGAGATCTCCGTCGGCGAGCTTGCAAGCAGACTGAAGGTTACGGCTGCAGAGGTCGTAAAGCGCCTTATGCTTATGGGCATGATGGTGACCGTCAACCAGATCATCGACTACGATACCGCATACCTCATCGCAGACGAGCTGGGCGCTGTCGTTTCCAAGGAAGTTGTCGTTACCATTGAGGAAAAGCTGTTCAACGAGAACGAAGACAAAGAAGAAAACCTCAAAGAGCGTCCGCCCGTTGTGTGCGTTATGGGTCACGTTGACCACGGTAAAACTTCCCTTCTGGACGCTATCCGCCACACAAACGTTACCAAAGGCGAGGCGGGCGGTATAACTCAGCATATCGGCGCGTACACCGTCAACATCGACGGACGTGACATAACGTTCCTCGACACCCCCGGACACGAGGCGTTCACCGCCATGAGAGCAAGAGGCGCGCAGGCAACGGATATAGCTATCCTTGTTGTCGCGGCAGACGACGGCATCATGCCTCAGACAGTTGAGGCTATCAACCACGCAAAGGCTGCGGGAGTGGAAATTATCGTTGCCATCAACAAAATGGATAAGCCCGGCGCAAACCCCGACGCGGTCAAAACAGAGCTCACCAACTACGACCTTGTTCCCGAGGAATGGGGCGGCGACGTTATGTGTGTGCCTGTTTCCGCGATCACCGGTCAGGGCATAAAAGAGCTTCTTGAGAACATCCTGCTCATCGCGGATGTTAAGGAATACAAAGCCAACCCCGACAGACGCGCGAAAGGTATCGTCATTGAGGCAAGACTTGATAAGGGCCGCGGCCCCGTTGCGACCGTGCTTGTACAGAACGGTACTCTCCACAGCGGAGATATCGTGATCGCCGGCACCGCCGTAGGCCGTGTCCGCGCAATGACGGACGATAAGGGCAAGACCCTTAAGACCGCAGGTCCCTCAGTACCCGTTGAGATCATCGGTCTCGCGGAAGTTCCTCTCGCGGGCGACGAATTCAACGCCGTTGAGGACGAAAGAATGGCGCGCACCCTTGCGGAGCAGCGCCGCGCAAAGGCAAAGGAAGAAGAATTCCGCGCAAACGCGAAAGTCAATCTGGACGACCTGTTCGCTCAGATCAAAGAGGGCGTGCAGGAGCTCAATATCATCGTCAAGGCAGACGTCGGCGGCAGTGCCGAGGCAGTCAAGCAGTCGCTTGAAAAGATCTCCAACGACGAGGTCCGCGTGCGCGTTATCCACTCCGCAGTCGGCGGCATAACCGAGGGCGACGTAATGCTCGCCGCCGCATCCAACGCAATTATAGTCGGCTTCAACGTCCGTCCCGACAAGGGCGCCATAGACTCCGCGGAGCGTCAGGGCGTTGACATCCGCACATACCGCATCATTTACGAGTGCATCGAAGAGATCACCGCCGCAATGAAGGGTATGCTTGCTCCCGAATTCGTGGAGAAGCTGCTCGGTCACGCGCAGGTCCGCCAGACCATACACGTTCCCAACGTCGGAACCATCGCAGGCTCCTATGTGCAGGACGGCACCATAACCAGAAACGCGCAGATACGCGTTGTACGCGACGGTGTCGTGGTATTTGAGGACAAAATATCCTCTCTGCGCCGCTTCAAGGACGACGTCAAGGAAGTTCAGCAGGGCTACGAATGCGGTATCGGACTTGAAAAGTTCAACGATATCAAAGAGGGCGATATACTCGAAGCATTTGTAATGGAAGAGGTTGCCCGCTGAGTAATGAAGCGATAACCGAATAAAAAAGCCGCCTTCGGCGGCTTTTTTATTTGATCTTTCAGACGGGGAGCGCATCGGCGAAACGCTGAAAAACGGTGCGTATGATGAGAAGACCAACACAATATATCTGCGCGCTGATGCAACATACAACGCAACCGATGTGCGCGGAATTCTCGGTCACACGCTTGCGCATGAGATAACACACTCCATAAAGGTGTGGAGCGAAGCCGATTACAACGTACTGACAGACTTCATCCGCGATGCTTTGGAGGCTGATTTTGACGCACTTGTTAAGGAAAAAATGGACAAGCTCAACATGAGCTATGCCATGGCATCCGATGAGGTCATTGCGGACGGCTGCGAAATGCTGCTGCGCGACAGCAAGGCGCTTGAAAAGCTTGCCATGGAAAACGCAAATCTGTTTGTAAAGGTAGCTTCAAAGGTGCGGGAATTTGTCGCAAATCTTCGCAAGGCGCAGACGGATATGTACGGAGGCAGCGAGGAGCTTCACGATGCGGCGCTGAAGCTCAGAGAAGCGCTCAAGAGCCTTGAGGAGGTACAGGAGGTATTTGACAACGCTCTTGAGAATTCCATACGGAACATGAGGGACGCTCTCGCCGAGGCGGAGAATGCGAAGACGAGAGAAAATCTTGATGTTCTCGAAAAGC
>USKS01000137.1 GCA_900555345.1 uncultured Eubacteriales bacterium | reverse complement strand
GGCGCTGCGCCGTCATATCGGTTTGCACCAGCTTAAAGCTTTTGAAATCCATAGGATCCCCTCCGTAATAATTATTATCACTATTACTGCAATTGTTATGCTTTGAAGCGCAAGCGGAAACGGATATTAAAAAGATGAATATTAAGATAAAACATAAAAATAGCTTTTTCATTTATCCTTCCTTTCCGAAAGGTACCGAACCGACTTCGGTGCCTTTCGGAAAGAAGCTTGCCGCAGCAAGCCTCTCCCACATAGACTATGACATTTTCGGAAAGCCGAGATTGTATGCGCCGCAAGCGTAGAGCTTGTTATCCTTAAACCAGACATGCAGCACGCTTGCCTTACTTTTTGCAGCATACCATGAATAAATCTGCGCTTCTCGCTCAGCGTCGTAACGGTATTCCGAAGGATCGACACCGATATGCGCAATCACATCCTCAAGCGTAAAATTCGCCTGTTCTGCGGCAAAGAAATAGTTCAATTCTCCGAAATATTCCTTGAAAGTCTCTTTCAAAACCGATTTCTCGGCTCGATTGTCGCTCACTGCCTGTGCTTCGGTTGATTCCATGTCGAGGTTATACGGATTATCAATATTCATAGTATTGTCTTCGCCGTTGTCCGTAAGCCGGATCAAACTCTTTCAAGAATAATCATTCCGAAACTGTACAGCAGGTATCCGTCCTCGGTGACGGGGATCTCCGCGAAGGAATCAACCTTCTCCCCGAGAACCTCTCCCTCAATCTTTGTGTCATAGTAAAACTTTCCGTTTTCTTCCTTCCATGCCGTGCTTTCAACGGCGGCATAGCCGTCCTCGCGGACAACCGCCCCGTGCTTGGCAGCCTCCTCACGCATCTCCTCCGGCACAAACATAAGCGTGTTGAGCACACCGTCCTCGGCAAACTCCGTCCGGTACTGCATCAATTCGGCACTGCCCTCAAATCTCTCATCCGTCGGCGGGTTATCCGGCGTAAAGACCATCTCTCCTTCCGGCGTAGGTACATGTACCTCTCTGACCTTCCAGATACCGCGAATATCCATTATTGTTTCCTCCTTGCACTGATTTTGATATGTTCGAAAACAGACTTGCTTCGGCAACCCCGATTTCGGGGTAAGGATGCATTATGCAGCGTGTTCTTTCTTATGGAACACTGCTCCGATAATGTAAAGAACCGGCAGGGCAAGACCGAGTATCAGCGAGAATACACTGAAGGAACCTCCGCCTACGGAGTTCAGTATGGTACCTGCAACGCTGAGCACTGCTACGATAATACCCCACACCATGCAGCTTACCGCTTTTTCCGGCTTCTTACAGTTTGCAACACCGATAATTCCGGCAATCAGCTGTGCGACCGCACTGACAAGCATCAATACAACGGATGCATAGAGCATTGCAGATGAAACGGTTCCGTCGCTGATATACACAAGAGCGGCGACTCCAACTGCGGCTACAATACCCAGAATAATCGAAATCGCTCCGCCGATGATCATAAGAATGCCTGTCACCTTCAAGAAGCCTGTGCCTTTAGTTTTTGTTGTTTCCATTGTTAAAACCTCCAAAAAAATATTTATTTGAAACGGTCAAGCAACCGTTTTTTAATGTGATCGGATATACTTTTATAAGCTTCGCGTATATAATTTTTTCGCTTAAGCCCACGGGTCTGCGGCCTTAGGCGTACGTACGCCGGTCAGCAGATACTGCTCCCACAAAAACCACTTGCCGTCGCTGCCGCGCTGCCGCATCTTAATGGGACGGGGATCGTCCGCACCGCCGCAGGGAATAAACAGCTTCATATAGCCCTGCTCCTCGCCGGACACGTGATTGCTTTCAACGACAATTGTATACGGCTCGGTAGGGGTGTAGTTATTTTCCGGTGTGGAGCCGACGAAATAGGTGAAAGGCAGATATGTCTTGCCGTCACGGAAGCGGTCATTCAGAAAGGAAATCTCCTGTCCGTTCAGCGGACGGGGACCTCTCAGCCAGTTCAGCATCTCGGTACCGATGTTCTTATCCGCCGCATATGCACAGAGGGCAAGAACCGTAAGTGCTGCCGTTTTGAACGGTGTGTCGAGGCTCGCCTCGGGAAGAGCCTGCATTTCGGCAAGGCTTTCGGGCAGTGAAGCAAAGGTAAATGTTTCTCGCTTACTGCCGATGGAATGTGCGGCGGCGCTTACCGCCTGCCCGGCTGTGCTTTTCAGCTTGTCAAAGATACTCATGGATTATCTCTCCTTTTAAAAATTTTTATTGCTGATTAATTTTGAGAATGATGATAGTGTATTAAAAGCTGCCCCCTCCCCCGCCGTGGGTTGACCCGGAAGAAGATGTGTGCGTGCTGCTTCCTCCCGAATCGCTGGCTTTCGGCTTTGCGGTGCGAGTAACGGTGTTATACAAATACATATCCCGACTCTCGGTAATGTTCATGCTGCCTGCCTTCATATAGCTGCTTGCCGCCGGCTGAAACCGCACGGTTTTGAGCTTATTCTTCATTCTGCCCACAGTAATAAAGGACAATATAAAGCCGGCTATGATTGCTACCGGTATCCAGCCCCATTTCATAGGCTCCTTAGGCATATTGCCGGAATCGTAAGGGCTTCCGTTTCTTGCCCTTGTGATAAAATCGTCGCAAAGCTCCGCGAAGGTATTAAAAGCATCGGCATAATCGCCGTCCGACAGAGGCTCCTTTATCTTGCTGCCGATGTATTGAATCCCCGCATCTGTGAATGCCGTGATGCCGTAGCCGGTGGTGGATATGTACCAGTCACGGTTCTCCATGCCGATGAGCAGAAGCAGTCCGTCCCGGTTGCTTCCGTAACCGTAGCCGTTGTAATCGTAGGTGTCGTCGGCATATTCGGCGGGCGTGGCGCCGTTAAGCGTTTTCGCAGTCACAATGACGATATCCATCTTCTGACGCGCGCGGATCTCACTGAGTTTTTCCATCAGCGCCGTCTTCTCGCTGTCGGACAGCAAAGCGGCATCGTCCACAACCCGATCCCTATCCTCAGCAAAACCGACGGCACCGTCGGCGAGGGCGGGAACTGCCGCGCATAAGCTAAGGATAAGAGCAAACAGAGCTATCAATATTTTCTTTTTCATTCTGTTCTCTCCTTAAAACAGTCCAACCAGGTGCAGCAGCCACGCCGCACCATAAACGGCAGCCCCATATATCGCCGCCAGAATGAAGATCCAGCGCGTCGCCGCAGCCTTGTCCACCGGCAGATCACCGACAAATTTTCCTGTCTGTCCGTTCATGGCAAAGGTGTATTTGTTTCCGTTCCATGTGGTGTTGAGCAGCCACACGGGATACAGCGCATACTGCGCCCTGCCGCCGTGAAACTGCACGCTGCTGTTTTCAGCCGTAACTGTTGTATACCCCTGCACCGTCCCGGCAAAGGCATCCTCTGTGGAGCGCTTGACACGCTCATTGGCACGGTTGATGCTTGCCTCGGCGGTTACATCGTATTTATCCGCCAGATATCCTGCGAGATACGCCGTCTGGAAATCCACCGCCTCGGAAAAGTCGTAGGGTTCAATGGATTCCATCAGATCGTCCGCCATTTTTGAGGATCCGTCAACCGGGACGTGCTCAAAACCGATGCTGCCGCCACGATGCGCCATGAAATGGCTGGTTTCCGTATAATTGTAGTCGCTGTCGCTCCATGTTCGAACCCGGGTGGCGCGATAGCGGACCTGCGCGTCCACATCGGTATCAAACAGCCAGAATGGTACATATATTCCCTTGATCTCGTCGATGTGGTTCTGATCCTTAAAGATTTTGGGCATCAGTCGCTTGCCGGTCAGATGCTTCATCAGCCCCGCCTTTGCCGCTTTTTTATCCAGTTTGAACGGAATCACAAGATCCGGTTTGAGTGTGCCCGCGAACCGACCCATCATCACTACGGGATTTCCGCAGTAGGGGCAGGCTGTGGCTGCCGTGTCGGCGTCGCCTATAATCTCACCGCCGCAGGACTTACACACAAAGGAGCAAAGTCCGTCGGCCTCTCCCTCCTGCCAATCGCTGCCTGCTGCAGTTTCCCAATTCATTTGATCCGACTGCTCGCTCTGCAGCTCATCGTCATAGCCCTTCAGCGTCTCCATCTCGAATTCGGTATCGCAATAGGGACACTTCATCTTCTGGAGCGTGCTGTCAAAGGTAATCGCACCGCCGCAGCAGGGACATTTATATTCCTGCAAGGTTTGCATGAAAAACTCCTCTCCTAAAGAATTACACCCATTAAATGCCGCAAGCCGCATCTGCCGTCCGGATCGGCCCGGTACGGGTTCCGCTACTGCAGCATTCGGGAAGTCAACTGTCCATAACGCCATGACGCAGGCATCTGCTTCATCCTTTTTCATCGCGGGAAATCCGCGTCTGTGTCCTTGGTCGCAGTAATCTGCTGCTTTCAGGCATTTTAGATATTGCCGGGTGCATTATGTATGCCTAAAGTCTTTTTTATGGCGATAAAGGTTTATTATTTAATTTATTATTACTTCGGCAAGGCCGCAGACGGAGCGATCAGTTTGATGCAGTACCCGTCGAGGGAGCTGTCAGGCTCTCAGCCGCCTCAAAATATCTTTCTGCAAGTGCGTAGAGATAATTAAGCGTCCTGTCCCCGAGCGCAGCCTCCTTCTCTACAGTATTTCCGTCAGAGAAAGACATTGCCGAGCTGCGTGCCGGTGCGTCAGATATGCGAAAAAAGCGTATCGGATTACGGCGCCTGTATAGCTTTTCCGTCTCCCCGTCCTCGCGGATAATCCGAAGAAACTCCTCCGCATCCTCTGCCGTTATCGGGAAGGAGCCGAACGAGGTGTAATGATCCTTCTGATTCCCCACAAGACAATCCGCGGAGAAGAACCAGCCGTCTTCTTCTTTTTCCAGTGCAAAAGAATACACGGGGTTGCTTTCCGTGCCGTAATAAACGGTAGTGATCGAAACGATATCGTCGGCAGTGTGTTTTTTATTTCCGCCGCAGCCGAAAAGTCCGAAAATCGGTAAAACGG
>USKS01000136.1 GCA_900555345.1 uncultured Eubacteriales bacterium | reverse complement strand
GGCGGCTACTGCCGGGACAGTAGCCCCCTCACATCCTTTACTTACGTTTGGTAAGCTGACGATAGAGTTTGAAATGCTTTGCAAAGAAACTAAAACTTTGCAGTTTCAAAGCTTCGGCGGGAAGACGAGCGGGTTCGGGCGCAGGCGGGATACAGGCGTGTAACGGTGTGTGTGGCGAGGGTGTGTGACGGTGCGGGAGGAACGGCGGGCGCGGGCGGTGTGGCGGGCACGTGGGACGGTGCGGGCAGCGCACACAGTGCGGATAACGTCAAAGCGCTGCATACGTGATGCGCAGTTTCTGCGCATCACTCCGATATATCGGCGCGTATACCGTCGCAAAGCTCCGGCAGTGTCAGACCGTACCTTTCAAGATACGCCCTGCTTGCGCGAAGCACTATCGGGCAGACAACGCTCTCGGGCGCGGTACCTCCGCGGGCGGCGGGGCTTTGACCGCCGCCGTCGCCGGTCGGTAATTGTTGATCGTCGGAGCGATCGCTCGAATCATCTTCAAGGCGGCGCTCTTCAAGTCTGTCGGCGGCAAGGCGCGCGGCGGCGCGAGCTCCGAATTCGTGATCGGGGCAAAGGCTTATCGCCCGATCCGCTCCTATCATCTCTCCGGCGCAGAAAACGGGCACGCCGCAGGCGGGCAGAGCGTCTTCGCCTATCCACGACGGCATATAGGGGATTATCACGGCGCCCGCGCCGACGCCGCAGAGCTCCGCCGACGCGATCGAGAGGTCGGAAGTGCTGTCCGCCGCATATACGGCGTATCCCAGGCCTGCGCTGTCAAACACGGAGCAGACCGTCTCTGCTGCCGTCGGAGATCCGCTGTTGTAGATTATCCCGGGCTTGCAGCTTTGCTCCCGCGCATCAGCCCCGCAGGCTGCGGCGATCTCGGCAAGGGCACGGGCGCAGTCCGCGGCACAGGTGCTGCCGCTCATTCCGACGCCCATGGCCTTCTGCGAAGTATCCGCGTCGGCGCAGCAGAAAAACGCCTCCGCTTTATATTCTTCTCTCTCGGCGCCGCCGTAAAGCTCGGCGCAGATAAGAGTTGAGGTATTGTCAAGAGTTATCACCGCGTCGCAGCCGCGGCACATCATCTCAAGCACGTCGCGCACCTCGCCCGTGTCGCGCAGCGCCATATATTCCGTCTCTGCCGTGCCGCCGAGCCGCTCCGACAGCTCGTCCGACACGGCATTTTTCATAATATCCGCGCTGTCCTCTCCGACGGAGTACAGATAGGCGACTATCCCCACCTTGGTCTTTGCGGCGGCATCCTCCGACAAAGCCGCGGTGCCGCCCTCGGCTTTGCAGGAGCAAAAGCAAACAGCCGCCGTAGACAGTAAACAGGCACACAAACAAAGTAATGCGGTTTTTCTCATAATATCGCCCCTTTTCGCTTTGTATCGGCGCACGCCCGACTTTGATACTACAACTATATATATGCCGCCGCCGAATATTATATGCACGCGGCACATGCGGGTCAAAAGGGTATTGCGGCGATCTCTGTCATACCGCCGGACCGGATCATGGGGCTGGGCGCCGTCAGAGAGAAATACCCTCTGCGGACAGTATCCCGCCCGCGGTATGAAATGGCGCAGGCGGCACGAAGCGCCGCTTTGGGAAAAGCCGCAGAACGGCGCAATTGCCGCCGCTGCGTAATTATTCCGAGGCAGTGCGGCGGCGCTTTGCGTGTATGCCGCGCCGAGGCGCTGCGCATATTATCTTCCGCTCTGCCGCGCAGCACTGCGCAAACGCCCCCGCGCCGAAAAAGGCGCGGGGAGTATCTACATGAGATATTGTATAAGATGCGCCGCGCCGTTTACCGCGCAGCACAGCGCAAAGCCGCAAATGCTCGGCACAAGCGCCGCCGCAAGTGTCCACTTTACGCTGCGCGTTTCTTTGTACACCGTAATGAGCGTTGTGGAGCACGGCCAGTGCATAAGCGTGAATATCAGCATACATACGGCGGTCACGGGCGTCCAGCCGTTGGCTGCGAGTATCCCGCCGATCTGCGCCGTGCCGGAAACATCCGTAAGCGTCGCGCCCGACATATATCCCATAAGCATTACGGGAACGACGATCTCGTTGGCGGGAAGCCCCAGGATAAACGCCGCAAGCACGGTGCCGTCAAGCCCCATAAGCGAGCCGAGCGGCTCGAGAAAAGCGCACATATGCCCCAGAATGCTGTCATTGCCCACCTGCACATTTGCGCAAAGCCATATAATAAGCCCCGCGGGAGCCGCGATCGCCGCGGCTCTGCCGAGGACATACAGCGTTCTGTCAAACACGCTGCGCACTATGACCTTTCCCACCTGGGGCACGCGGTACGGCGGCAGCTCCAGCGTGAACGATGAAGGCTTTCCCCTCAGAAGCGTTGCCGATAAAAGCCGTGTAACTCCGAACGTCGCGCCGACGCCGATCAGTATGACCGCGCACAGTATAAGAACGGAGACGGCGTTCGGCGTGCCGCCTGAGGTGAAAAAAACGCATATAAGCGTCAGCATCATGGGCAGACGGCCGTTGCACGGGATAAAGTTATTTGTAAGCAGCGCAAGCAGCCGCTCCCGGGGCGAATCTATGATTCTGCAGCCGACGACTCCCGCGGCGTTGCAGCCGAACCCCATGCACATGGTCAGCGCCTGTTTGCCGCAGGCGCGGCAGCGCTGAAAAGGTCTGTCGAGATTGTACGCTATGCGCGGCAGATATCCGAAATCTTCAAGCAGGGTGAACAGCGGGAAAAATATAGCCATAGGCGGCAGCATGACCGACACGACCCATGCCAGCACGCGGTACGCGCCGAAAACTATGGCTTCGCATATGCGCTCGCCGATGCCCGCAGAGGACAGCAGGACGAAAAATTTGTCCTCAAGACCCAGAAGCAGCGCCGACAGCGCCTGCGACGGATAGTTTGCTCCCACGAGGGTCAGCCAGAATATAAAGCACAAAAGCATGAGCATGACGGGATAGGCGGTGAAGCGTCCGCACAGTACGCGGTCAAGGCGCGCGTCAAAACTGCTTTTTTTACCTGTTTTCACAACGCGGCGGCACATCTCCTCGCTTTTTCGCACAAGAGCCGATGCTATGATATCTCCCGCCTCCGATATGTCCGTATCCGCTTCTTCAAACACCCCGCGGGCGCAAAGCATTGCTTTCTTTACGTGCGCGTTTTCGAAAAAATCTTCCGCAATGCCGCGGCGCATGGCGTCTGCAAAGCCCGCGTCACTCTCAATAAGGCGCAGCATGACCCAGCGCGCGTCAAGAGACGAACCGTACTCCGCAAGCGCCGTCGCAACTTCGCCGATACCCGCTGCCACAGCCGCCTCCACGGGTTCGGGATATCCGATACAAAGCCGCTCACGGCTCCCGCTGTCCGCCGCGCGGGATATTTTTGAAACGAGCTCGCGAAGCGTCCGCTTTTTGCGCGCCACCGTGCCGACGACGGCGACCCCCAGCTCCTTTTCAAGCGCGCAAAGGTCTGTTTCGATGCCTTTTCGCCGTGCTTCGTCCATAAGATTTACGCACACCACCGTTCTCGGCGCCGCCTGCGCCACCTGCAGAACAAGGTTGAGGTTGCGCTCAAGGCATGAGGCGTCGCATACAACGACGGCAGCGTCGCAGCCGCCGAAGCATATAAAATCGCGGGCAACGTCCTCCTCGGCGGAGTGCGTTGAGAGAGAATATGTACCGGGTATATCCACAAGGCGATACTGCCGTCCGCCGAAAGTGTATGTGCCGCTTGCGACCGATACGGTCTTTCCGGGCCAGTTGCCCGTATGCTGATTCATGCCCGTCAGCGCGTTGAAAACGGTGCTTTTGCCCACATTCGGGTTCCCCGCAAGGGCAACGGTGCGCACTGCCGCCTTGCCGTCGGGCGCGGAGAGGTCCCTGCCGCAGCTGTCAGTATTCATATAGTGATCCGTGCCTTTCCCGCGCCGAGAGCGGCGCGAAAGCTACATGTCGGCGAAAAGTGCCCGCGGCCGCTCTTCGCCGTATATACTATTATGTTATTCGTGCCCTGTGCGCGGCGACACATCCGCGGCTCAAATTGCCTCGAGTGCCATAAATTGATGGTACCAACGGGTGTCGGTTTTGACTATAATGGTATAAAGGATGTGTAAAAAGCTTCTGTATATCCGAAGCGGAAAACGGCAGGACAAAAAAGTGGATGTTATAAAGATCGACAAAGGCAAAATAATGGTAGTTCTCACAAATGAGGATATGGCAAAATATCATATCGGCTCCGAGGCGGCTCTCGGCGAAGAGCCCGAAGTCTCCGACGAAGCGCTCCGCAGGATCGCGCGGGACGCCGCGGCGTCCGTCGGCGAGGATATGTGCGGCGGCGACAGAGACGACGGCGCGCAGCGGATGCTGATACGGATGTTTGCTTCAAAAGGAGGAGGCTGTGAAATGTTCATAACACAGCTGCCGTACGGCGAATACACTCAGCCGACGGAGCAGCACGTACATAGATCGCAAAAGCATATTTATATGTTCGACAGTATGGAAAACCTTCTGGCTGCCTGCCGCAAGCTTATGTGCGCAGGCGGCGTCGGGGAGAGCCGCCTCTGGGCGGATAATGAGCGGCGGGCGTATTATCTTGAGCTCGGCGAGGAACGGGGGGATATGTGCGAGTTCGGCGCGGCGCGACTGTACGGCGGAGCAAAGTATTATCTCGCGGAGCACTGCAGGCTTATATGCGCCGACGCAGTCCGCCGCATGGGAACACTGGCGTAGGGAATATATGCGGGGCTCCGCCTCGCGCTCCGACCGTGCGGTGATTGTATATGGGGCTTCGCCCCATGCCCCACTTAGGGTTCTTTTTTGGGGGAAAAGAACCCTAAGGACCCGAAAAAACCGAACTGGATAGGTTTCAGACTATCAAGCATAGATAGCAAACAAGGCTGCCGACGGCAGCCTTGTTTTTACGTTTGAAAAAGCACTTCAAACTTTGTGGTCAGCTTACCGAACGTAAGAGAGAAGGACGTGAAGGGACTG
>USKS01000135.1 GCA_900555345.1 uncultured Eubacteriales bacterium | reverse complement strand
GCATATCGTCGGCAGCGTCAGATGTGTATAAGAGACAGCTTATAGAGCGCGTTCGCGCGGAAAACACATTCTGATCCCCGCTTCACGCAAAGGAGATAAATATATGAAAAGAGTTATTACATACGGCACGTTCGACCTTCTGCACTACGGTCACATAAACCTTCTGCGCCGCGCAAAGCAGTACGGCGACTATCTTATAGTCGCGCTCTCAACGGATGAGTTCAACTGGAACGAAAAGAGAAAAAAGTGCTATTTTGAATACGAAAAGCGCAAGCAGCTTCTCGAAGCCGTCAGATATGTCGATCTTGTTATCCCCGAGGAAAACTGGGATCAGAAGATCACGGATGTTCAGGAGTACCATGTCGACACATTTGTCATGGGTGACGACTGGAAGGGCAAATTCGACTTTCTGAAGCCCTATTGCGACGTTGTGTATCTGCCCCGCACGCCCGAGGTCTCCACAACGCAGATAAAGCAGGATCTCAATAATAAATAAATTTTGCAAAAACTATTGCAAAACCGCGCACAGCATGGTATAATACTGTTTGTATGCGGCTTTTGCCGCCGGAATGGTCCAATGCGGCTCCGTACGAACATTCTTGAAATCAAAAGAAAAAGGAGAATGTCAAAATGACAAAACTCGAAGCTTTTGCAAGCGAGCAGCTGAGAGAGGATGTCCCTCAGTTTAACGTGGGCGACACCGTAAGAGTCCACAACCTCATCAAAGAGGGCACAAGAGAAAGAATCCAGATGTTTGAAGGCACCGTTATCGCGCGCCACGGCGGCGGTATCTCCGAGACCTTCACCGTACGCAGAGTAGCTTACGGCTGCGGCGTTGAGAAAACCTTCCCCCTCCACTCTCCTCACGTTGTTAAAGTAGACGTGGTCCGCGTCGGTAAAGTAAGACGCTCCAAGCTCTACTACCTCCGCGACAGAGTAGGTAAGGCTGCCAAGGTTAAAGAGCGCATCCAGTAAAGCAAAAAAATCTCAGCTGCGGCTGAGATTTTTTTCTGCACTTTTTGTTTTCAGTATATTAACAAGATAAAGCATTGCCGCGCGGCAGCAAAACGGTGACAAACTAAAGAAAAACAGAGATGAATATAAAATCCTTATACTTCAATAAGCGCTTCTGGCAGCTGGCGATCCCCCTTGCGCTGCCCATAGCCTTTCAGAACCTTTTGTCCGCCTCCTCCACTATGGTGGACACGTTCATGGTCGCCTCTCTCGGCGACACCGCCCTCTCCGCCGTGGGAATGGCTTCGCAGTTCACATGGCTTTTCAACTGCGTTGTGTTCGGCCTCGGCTCGGGAACGGCGCTGTTTGTGGCTCAGTACTGGGGCACGGGAGATAAAAAAGCAATACATAAGACCGAAGGCATCGCGCTGACCTGCGCAACAATAGCAAGCCTTGTTTTCTGCCTTGCGGGATTTTTTGCGTCCGACGGTATTATCAGCATTTTTTCAAGATCCCCCGCAGTTATAGAATATGGCTCGGAATACCTGCAATATGCCTGCTGGTCGTACATCCCTCTCGCAATGAGCTTTGTGCTCTGCAGCATACTGCGCAGCACGGAAAGCGTCAAGCTGCCCGTGATCATATCGCTTATAACCTCGGGCTTCAACATTTTCTTCAACTACGGACTTATCGGCGGAAATCTCGGCTTTCCCCGCATGGAGACAGCCGGTGCTGCGCTGGCAACGACTATAGCAAACTGGCTCGGACTTCTGGTGCTTATCGTCATCTGCATGGTGCAGAAAAACATACTGCGCGCACCAGTAAAAGAGCTTTTGGCATTCAGATGGCACAACGTGGCGCATTTTCTCAGAAAAGCCGTGCCGGTCATATGCAACGAATCCATATGGGCGCTGGGCACCGTGGTGATGAACGCCATCCTTTCGAATATCGGCGACGAATACTATGCGGGCGTTACCATACTGCGTACCGTTGAAAACGTCGCGTTCGTATTTGCCGTAGGTCTCTGCAACGCCTGCGCTATACTGGTAGGCAAAGCGGTCGGCGCGGGCAACATCCGCGAGGCAAAAGAAACTTCTCTTCGCTTCAGCTTTGTAATGCCTCTGTTCAGCATACTGACTTCCGCCTGCCTTATACTGCTGCGCTGCCCCATAGTCGACCTGTTCACGATGAACGGCGAATACTCCGACGTTTCCGTCCGCACGGCTGTAATGTGCATAACGACGTATGCGTGCATACTTCCCTTCAGAAACGTGCCGTATCTCAATATCGTCGGCGTATTCCGTCCCGCGGGCGACCCGCGTACGGGGCTTATATGCGACATGATCCCGCTTTGGCTCATCGCGATCCCCGTAACGGCTGTCATGGCGTTTGTCGTGAAGCTGCCGTTCAACCTTGTATTTTTCATTATGTATCTGTGCGAGGACATTCCGAAAGCAAGCATTTGCATCGGCTACTATCTGACGGATAAGTGGATACGTCCCGTTACGGAGGAAGGCAAAGCCGCGCTTGAAGTTTTCAAGGCGGAAAAAGCCGCAAAGAAAAGCGTCTCAAAATAACAGATAGAAAAAACGCCGTGCGCTGCAAAAGCGGCGCACAGCGTTTTTTTACTTATCAAATACAAAGCATTTCAGTTTCTTTTCCTCGCAAAGCTCGGGAAAGAACATGGTATATCCCTCTACAAAGCGGTATCCGCAGGATATAAGCGTTTTTCTCGACGGAGTGTTATCGTCAAAGCAGTCGCCGAAAACGCAGTCGAAACGTCTGCGAAGATAAGCGCTCAGAAACGAAAGCATTTCCCTGCCGTATCCGTGCCGCTGATATGCTCTGCCTATAACAAATCCCACAGAGACGCAGCTTTTCCCCTCGAACTCGCCGCCCATCCTGTACGGATTTACGTGCAGATACCCGATGATCTCATCACCGCGCAGAACCGCAACGGCGGTGTCGTACTCGGTAAGCGCATTCCAGAATTTATCCTCGGCGAAAGCGGACGCGGGCGGCATAAATCCCGCGGGGCGCGTCACATCCGGGTCCGACAGTATCCGCATGAGCTTTTCGCGGTCGCCGTACTGCAGCAGGCGATAGCACAGCCGCTCGGACTCGAGCCTTTTTCCTTCAAAGCCTATCATATTCCGCTCCGTTTTATCAAAGTTTGACGGTCGCGCCCGCGGGTATTTTCACGGGCTCAAGGTCCACTGCAATCCACACATCTGTGCACGACGGATTGTATACGCTTGTGCACTGCTCCGCAAAGCGCAGCAAGCGCACTGCGTTCATGTAGTCCACTATCTGAATGTTCGTGGCGTACCAGATATTCTCGTTTTCGGTAAGGTGCCCGAAAAACTTCTCGGCAGCCTGCCACTTTTCCTCGGTGTAGAACTCAAAGCTGTGACCCCATATATACATAAGGCGCATACGGTCATAGTTCAGCGGCCGCATGAATTTTTTAAGCAGCTCCTCATCGGCTCTGTAAAAATGGCAGGTGGGGTTCCAGAACATAAAGTTCTCGGGGATACGAAATTCTCCCGTTTCTTCAACCGTGCGCGAGTATTCCATGCCCGCGCTGCGGCAGACAGACGCAACCCGCTCGGAATAGCTGCCGTAAGGATATGACATGCCCCGCACCGGATAGCCGCACAGCTTTTCAAGGTACAGCCTGTTCTCGGTTATCTCCGCGCGTATCGCCTCGTCGGGCATCCATGCGGGAAAAGGATGGTGCGCCATGTGGCACGAAATCTCATGTCCCTTGTAAAGCGCGGCATAGTCGGCTGCGTCAACAAGAGTCGCATCACCGATAAGCTTTTGCAAAAGTTCGGGTATGCACAGGTGAAAAGTGGCTTTCAGACCGTATTTATTGAACATTTCCACAAGGCGATAGTCTTCGGTCCGTCCGTCGTCAAAGCTCAGCGTCACGGCGCGCTCGCATCCGCCGGGCCAGTATACTGTTTCGATTCTTTTCATTTCGGTGCCTCCGCAGTTTTTATATGCCTATACTATCACACCTCGCCGTGAAATTCAAGAACATTTGACACACCGCGCCATAAATTGTATAATAAATAAAACGAAAAAGCAAAGAGGATAACAAAGTGGAACAGGGAGAAATTTTCACAGCCGAAATTGAGGATATGAACACACTCGGCAACGGCATCGCGAAAAGCGACGGCTGCGTTATATTCTGCTACGGCGCGGCGGACGGCGACCGCGTCACCGCGCAAATAAGAGACAAAAAGAAAAACTTTATGACAGCCGACGTTGTATCCACCGACGTCCCGTCGCCGTACCGCTGCGCTCCGGACTGCAAAGCCTTCGGCGTCTGCGGCGGCTGCACGCTGAGACATATAACATACGAGCACGAAAAGGACGTAAAGCTCTCCGCAGTAAAAGCGGCGCTGCGTCGCTTGGGTGTGCCCGACGGCGCTTTTCGCGGCATATACGGCACCAATAGCGAGCGGTACAGAAACAAAGCCGTTTTTCGCTTTCGCGGCAGCGAATTCGGCTTTTCCGCGGAGCGCAGCGACGATATCGTCCCCGTCTCCGACTGCCTTCTGTGCCCCGAAATTTTTTCCGAAACAGCAGCATATGCGGCAAAGTATTTCGAAAAAGACCCGCTCAGCTATCTGTATCTCAGAACGAACCACGACGGCAGCGAAATTTCCTGCGTTCTCGGCACAAACAACGACTGCACGGAGTTTGCAAAGAAGCTTTCCGAGCGTTTTCCGTGCGTTGCCGGAGTATTTCAAAAAAGCGGAAAGCACCCTGAGGACGGCACAAAAGCGCGTCTTATATACGGCAAAGAATATATAAACGAAAAGTTTCTTTCAATGGAGCTTTGCGTATCCCCCGATTCGTTTTTCCAGATAAACCGCGAGGGCGCCGAAGCGCTTTGCCGCAAGGTATGCGAATATGCCTGCGCCTCCCAAAACTCTTACGGAGCGGACCTTTACTGCGGCACGGGCATTATAGGCTTGTCCCTTGCCGCTCTCTGCCCCGACGCGCATATAACCGGCGTTGAGATAAACTCTCAGGCCGTGGAGGACGCGAAAAAGTACCTCGACCGCAAAGATAACTGCGTCTTCACCG
>USKS01000134.1 GCA_900555345.1 uncultured Eubacteriales bacterium | reverse complement strand
TGCATGAGCATTATAACCGGCACAACGCCGCTGGCAATAACATCCCTCAATACATTGCCCGGTCCTACCGGCGGAAGCTGATCAGCATCGCCGACCATTATAAGGTGCGTCCCGCTCGGCGTGGCCCTGAGCAGCGAGCGCATTAGCAAAACATCCACCATGGACATTTCGTCAACTATTATAACATCCGTCAGCAGCGGATTATCTTCATCGTACAGGAATCTATCGCCGGATGTGCCGTAGCCGAGCATGCGGTGTATGGTACGCGCTTCAGCACCAGTAGCTTCGCTCATGCGCTTTGCGGCGCGTCCCGTCGGTGCGGCGAGCGCAACCTTGAGCCCGTCATCCTCAAACAGCTGAAGGATCCCGTTCAGGGTCGTTGTTTTTCCCGTTCCGTTGCCGCCGAGGATGCAGTATGCCTCGCCGCGGTGCACCTTGAGAGAGGTGCCGCGCATTACGTCGTCAAGATCCTTTTCGTATCTGAACCATACGTTTTTAAGCTCCGCCGCAACCTCATCGCTGTGGATATATTCCCCCTCAAGCGGCGGCTCGGCGCAGCCGGCGAAGTTCTTTTCAAGATAGTCGCGTCCCTCGCGCACCGTCAGCGGGCAGGTATCGCTATCTCCGTCGGCGGAAAGGACGCCGTAGACGCGCATTGCAGCGGGAAGCCCCAAAAGCATGGGATGGTCGCCGTCAAGCTCGCGCAGGCGCTTGCCCGCCCCGCGGGGGGTATCAAGCAGAAGAGTGCGGCCTTCTTCAAGCATAAGCACTCTGTCCGCCGCAGGAAAAACGTCCTCGAGACGGTGCTCGACGAGGATGACCGTAAGCCCAAGCTCACGGTTGAGCTTCTGCACGGTCGAAATAAAATCTGCGGCGGCAATGGGGTCAAGCTGTCCGGTCGGCTCGTCAAGCAGCAGTATTTTCGGCTGCATCACCATGACCGATGCAAGGTTAAGAAGCTGCTTTTGCCCGCCCGAGAGCTCGTCGGTGCTTTTTCTGAACCAGTCAGCGATTCCGAAATAGCTTGCCATTTCTCCCACACGTCTGCGGATGGTTTCTGTGGGAACGCCGAGATTTTCGAGCCCGAAGGCAAGCTCGTGCCAGACCTTGTCCGTCACTATCTGACTGTCGGGGTTCTGCATTACAAATCCGATATCCGCCGCGGCGTCCCTTTCGCAAAGCTCGTCCGTGTCGGTGCCGCAGTATGTGATTTTTCCGCTTTTTTCGCCCGCGGGGGAGAGCTCGCGCTTCAGAAGGCGCAGAAGCGTTGTTTTTCCGCAGCCCGATCTGCCGCAGATAACGATAAATTCTCCGCCTTCAACGGAAAGATTTATATTTTCAAGAGCGTACTTTTCGCATTTGGGATACCGAAAGCTCAGATCTTCGATATGAAGTATTTCCATACAAGCGCCTCCCGCGTTTCGATTATGAACGGCAAAAATGAGAGCAGGGCAAATGCCGAGTATGCGGCGATCGCAAGAGGGGATGCGCCGAGTCCGCTTATCCTCGGATAATAGTAAAACGTGCTGTCTCCCGCGGCGACAGCCGCGAGGGCAAGCGATATAAGGCAGGTGCTGATACCGAGAAGCACAATGTCTGTCTTGCGCAATTTAAAAAGAGAAAAGCTTGTTCTGCCGGGCAGCCCGTAGCCCCGCGCTTTCATTGAGGCGGAGGTCTCCATGGCGTTCTCGAACGACCAGCTTATCATCGCCATGAACACTCCTGCAGTTCTGTGCAGCCTGTCGGTAAAGCTCTTGCCGGAATACATTCCCATAGCCTTCTGCGCTTCGGAAACCTTGCGGCGACGGCGCAGCAGCAAGGGAATAAATCTCAGTGCCATGGAAAGCACCAGCGAGAGCTTCGGTATGACTTTTCCGAAAAGGTAAAGAAGCTTGTCGCTTGTCATTATTTTGCTGAAGCATTTGCACCACAGCATGACGCCGATAACGGTGACGGCGATCGCCGCGCCGTATACAAAGGCCTCGAGCGTTACGGGGTTTCCGTTAAGAAAGAACAGAGGGGTGACGCCGTTGTGCGAAAACAGCGGATTTGTTATTGCAACAAGCAGAAACATGGGTATATAAAAGCCGATGCTGCCCGCCGCCTCGCTTCTTTTGGACAGCATACAGCAGAACAGTATGCCGCCGAGAAGGGCGCTTAGCTGAAACACGGGGTTTACGGCGAACATTTCAACAGAGATAACGGACAGAAAATATGCCAGAAGCACCGCGGGATGGTAATTCGCAAAAGCTTTCATTTCTGCATATCCTCCTCTGTCCATTCGCAGCCGACGTCCTTGCCGAGATTGCAGGTGTAGACCCATTCTATATTCTGCCCGTCGGAAAGCTCGTATTTCGAGCAGCCGTAATTGGGAAATTCTCCGTCCACGCGGTACATCCAGCCCGAAAGCGGTCCGCAGGAAAATTCATACAGGTAGTGTATGCCCTGAATATACACGCTGCCGTAGCTGTTTTCATCGGCGCCCTGATATTCCATCTGTATTTTGTTGTGTCTCAGGGCGCGGTCGAGAATGTCAAAAACCGTGTCCCCCGGGCGCAGAACATATTCCGTGGGCGCAAGTATAACGCCGTCCGGCGGAACGAATTCGTCGGAGCGAAGCGCGGGGTCGAGATCGCCGTAATTGTCGAGGACTGTATCGCAGCGGATAC
The DNA here is from genome assembly GCA_900555345.1 of uncultured Eubacteriales bacterium. Next base: position 2,415 of record USKS01000134.1, on the reverse strand, counting down.
TGAGCGTTACGGTTTCGCTGTCGGGTGTAATATCGTCTATGTGCGTAAGATAGTATTCGTCCACGGACTGTATCTCCGTGCCGCTTATAACAACGGCGACTATAAGCACTATGGCGAATATCGCTATAATGTCCTTTCTCATGCGGCGTCTCCCCCCTTTTCTCTTTATTCGTCGTCCTCGTCGGCGTATTTTTTACAAAGCTCTTCAAATTCCGCTTCGCGCCGTCTGCGGCGTCGCTTTATGCGCCGCACGAGGAATACCGCGCAGGCTGCGGCAATACAGCAGAGAACTATGCAGATAACTATGGCGCGAAGCTCGTTGTCTATTTTCGTTTTTGATTTTATAACGTCCTCGTAGCGCTCGACCTTTTTGCGGTCGTACGGGGAGAGGGCGTTGTAGCGGCTGACTGTTTCGTCAACCGTTTTTTTGTCTTTGAGACCGAGACCCTCAAACGGATACAGTTTTTCCTTTATATCGCGGTTCAGACCGTCAATCTCCTCCTGAACTGATGCTATAGCCGCTTTTGCGGCGGTCAGCTTTTCAATATAATATTCCTTCTCGGGAAAATCGGCGCAGCGCTGCAGCTTGTCCGTAAGAGTTACAACAAGCACATACTGCTCTGTCGAGAGCTTATCCGGCAGGGAGTCCGCCGCCGCGCGGTCGGACTCGGTGAAGCGTATCTCACTGCTTTCGCCTTTTTCGTCGGCAGGACTCTCAACGGTCTCGGTCGCCTTGTCGACGGCTTCGATGTCAATGCCCGCCGTCTTTGCGGCGTCTGACAAAATGCGGTAGTTGTTCACATAACTGCGCTCGTTTTCGGGAACGGAGCAGTAGCTTTCAAGCATGGCGTACAGCTCGTCCTTCGGCGTCTCGGATGTAATGCCCGCGAGACGCACGTCAAGCTCCGAAAGGCGGCTGCGCATGGCGCTGCTCTGCTCCGGACGAAAGTCGTACAGCGTGCGTTTGCCGCTGTACAGGCGCCAAAGCGCCGCCATTGTGTAAAGCGTTTGCTCGCCTGCCATCGTGTTCGACTGATCCGGCAGGGACGTGGGATTTTCTTCGTCATAGGTATATGAGTGGACAAAGCCGCCGTCCGCCATGCGGTAGCGCATGATCCCGTCAAAAAGAGTATTTTCTCCTTTGATAAAACGGCTGTCGCTCAAAGGGTCGATACCGAGGGAGCAAAGGGCGACCGTGACCTGATCGGTGCTTTCAACGTTTTCGGTGCCCCAGCTTTCGAAATCCCCGGTGTCAAGCTGCAGGGCAGAGAGACAGTCGATGGCTTCGTTAATGACCTCCCACACGGTCTTTTCGGCATTTTCTCCGGAGGCTTTCAGTGTATAGACGTAAACGGTCTCGCTGTTTTTGTACGGCGCGAGCGCCTGCAGCGCCATTGCCGTAATATCGGGGTCGGAGACCTCTCCCATAAGGGAAAAACCTCCGTCGGGGTTTTGACGGCATAGGATCTCTTTTATAATATCGTCACGGGTGTAGTACGCGCCGTCGGGGACATCGTATCGCATGCTGTCAAGGGCGATAAGCCCCCATATCCAGCCGTTTATGCCCTGCTTGCCGAGAGATGCCGCATAGCCTCTGTTATAGGTGCCGTCGGCAATGAGATCTATGGTGCTGCCGTCGTCTGCGGTGCCCATATTTGTGGGGTCTCCTCCTGCGGCAAGGACGGCAAGGGATATTCTGTGCCACTCGGTCGCTTTTACCGAGCTGAGCTTTTCCGGAGTTTTGTAGCGCTCCGCCACTACGTCACGTATAACGGCGAGGTATGCGTCGCTGTTATCCTCAATACCGAGTCTTGCAAGACCAATGGGATACCAGTCGCCGGGGGTGGTGCCCGCAAGGGTGAGAAAGCTGTCGCATATAAGATATCCGTCGTCCGTGCCGAGGTCGGACTTTTTCCAGTCGACAATGCCCTGCGCCACCGACATGAATTCGTCGGCGGAGACGTCTCTCTTGCCTCCCGCGGCAAAGGTTGAGGGGCAGGGAAGCGACAGCAGCGCAGAGAGGCAAAGTACGGCGCAAAGTATACGCTTAGCTGTCTTTTTCATCGGTGCTTGCGCTTTCATTTTTGTTTTTTGTATTGACCGAATCCGACTCTTCGGCAGTTTTCGCTTCTTCGGGGCTTTCGCCGATATCGGTCGTTTCGGAAATTTTGCCCGCTTCCGTGCCGTCCGATGTGTCTGCCGCGGCTTTCTCCGAAAGAGATTCGATCTTTGCGTGCTTTGCAGCCTTCAGCTTTTTCAGTATAAAGACCAAAGCTGCCGCGGCGCTGGGTGCCGCAACAAGGACCGCGGCGCAGGATATGATAATAACAGCCGTTTTACTGCCGTCCGATTCGTCGCCGTCATCCGAAGCATTGTCGGTGCTGCCGTTATCGTCTGCCATGCGGCGGGCGGATT
>USKS01000133.1 GCA_900555345.1 uncultured Eubacteriales bacterium | reverse complement strand
GTAATAAGACAGAAAGGAGACAGCGAAGGCTGACTCTCGGCTTATGTATAATTTGAATTATCTGCTTTTGCAGGCAGGCCTTGACAAAAACGCCGCATTTATAATAAGCATCGTGCTTTGCGCCGTAGTTTCATATCTTGTGGGCAGCCTGAATTTCGGCATTATTCTGTCAAATAAGCTGTATCACGGGGACGTGCGCACTTCCGGCAGCGGCAACGCCGGCAGCACAAACATGCTGCGTACATACGGCAAGAAGGCTGGCGCGCTGACTTTTCTGTGCGACATACTGAAAACAGTTGCGGTAATAATGCTTGCGCCGTTCTTCTTCTACCATCAGGATATGCGGTTCCTTTCCATGTTTGTGGCAGGATTTGCCTGCATGATAGGTCACAGCTATCCCGTGTTCTTCAAATTCCGCGGCGGCAAGGGAGTCGCCTGCTTCGGCGCGCTTGTAGTTGTCACAAGTATCCGCATGAATATGTGGTATTTGTTTGTCATTCTTCTTGTACTGTTTCTGGCGATAGTCCTTGTCACAAAGTATGTTTCTCTCGGCTCGGTTATATGCGCGCTGGCATATCCCGTGCTGCTGAACAGATTGAACGGCGCTGACAAGAGCGTTGAGCTTATCGCTGTAGCAATAGGACTGTTTGTAGTCTTTCAGCACAGAAAGAATATTGCGCGCCTGCTTCGCGGCGAGGAAAACAAGACCGTGCTTATAAAGGGGCGCAAAAAGAGCGGCGGCACGGACGGCGCCGATAACAAGGACGAAAAGTGATGCATTCTTTTGACGATAAAATTTCGGAGTTTGCAAAAACCGTCGAAAAAAGCTTTGGATCCCTTACGCTTAAAAGCGTTGCCTTTGCAATGCCTAAGGAAAAAGGAGAAGTGCTGAAGATAAAGGGAACGCCGAAAAAAGTATCCGATACCGTTATCCTTCAGCTTGAGTATTTCTGCACCGAGGGCAGAGTGCGCCAGGAGAATATAAAGCCCGAGAGAGTCTTTGAAAAGACAGCGCAGTGCGCCGAGGATTTTCAGAGATGCGAGCTGAACGACGCGGGCGGCAGCGCTTCGCTTATGGTGAGCAAAAAAGGTAAAATTACGCTTCTGCGCCGCGGCAGTGTGGGCGTCGGCGCTCCGGTACAGCCCGCTGGCGATAAAGAAAAAAACTATATACTCAGCGGCGGGGAAGAGTTTCTGTATTATCTCGGCATTTCCGATAAAAACGGACGTGTCCACGATAAAAAGCAGTCCAAGTTTCGCCAGATAAACCGTTTTCTTGAACATGTTGAGGACATAACGCGGCGCCTTGCCACCTGCGGCACGCTCCGCGTTGCCGATCTGTGCTGCGGCAAAAGCTATCTCAGCTTTGCGGTCTATTATTATCTTACGTCTGTCTGCAAAAGGGACGTAATTATGGACTGCGTCGATCTCAAAGAAAGCGTTATGGAGTATTGCTCGGATATCGCCGCAAAATGCGGTTTTGACGGCATGAGATTCTCCTGCGGGGACGTGTCAAAGTACGCGCCCGAGGCTCCGCCGGAGCTTGTAATCAGCCTGCACGCCTGCGATGTCGCTACAGATATCGTGCTTGAGCGCGCGGCGGCTCTCGGCGCCAAGGTCATACTCGCAACGCCGTGCTGCCACAGACAGCTCTCACGCGAGCTTAAGTGTCCCGAACTTGATTTTATAGCCGAAAACTCGGTGCTTAAATCAAAATTCTGCGATGCGGCAACGGACGCGCTTCGCGTTCTGAGGCTCCGTGCCTGCGGATATACTGCCGACGCGGTCGAGCTTATAGATCCGGAGGACACACCGAAAAACGTGCTCATAAGAGCATGGCTGCCGAACGGTCTTACTTATAAGAAGAAAAAGCTCGCCGCTCTTGATGAGTACAGGTGCGCATACAAATTTCTCTGCGGCAGGGACGCGCCCGACATCGATACCGAGGTGTAATAAATGAACGATACTGAAATACTTCTCAACGCGAGCGCCGACGAGAGCGAGCGACTTGAGGCACTCAAAGCGCTTGCGGCACATGATACGCCAAGCAGCGGCGGCGGTGAGTGGGTCAATAACCACATACACACAACTTATTCCTTTTCGCCTTATACGCCCGCGGGCGCGGTATATTATGCCAAAAAAGCAGGGCTTTCGACTGCAGGCATAATGGATCACGACAGCGTGGGCGGCATACATGAGTTTATAGAGGCGGGAAAGATCGTCGGCATGCCTGTGACCGTCGGCTTTGAATGCAGAACAGACGTCTCCGGCACTCCTCTTGAGGGCAGAAGACTTAATAATCCCGATCAGGTGTCCGTTGCGTATGTAACGCTCCACGGTATACCGCATCAGAACGTTGCGGAGTGCGAAAAGGTGCTGGCGCCGCTGCGCCTGAGACGCAACGAGCGAAACCGCAAAATGTGCGCGCGGCTTACAGAGCTTTGCGCACCGCTTAAAATAGAGATCGACTTTGACAGAGACGTTCTGCCGCTTTCCATGTTTTCGCGCGGGGGCAGCGTTACGGAGCGCCATGTGCTGTTCGCGCTTGCCAAAAAGCTTGCGGACAGAGAAAGCCGCGAGGAGACTCTGCATGAGCTTGAAACCCTCTGCGATGTATCGCCGAAGGTACGCGAAAAGCTTCTCAGCGCGCCGGAGGAATACTATCTCTATGATATCCTCGGAGTGCTCAAATCAAATCTTGTAAAGAAAATATATGTGGACGCAGACGACGAGCTTATGCATATAAGCGAGTTTACGTCCCTTGCGCATCGTGTCGGCGGAATATGCGCCTATGCGTATCTCGGCGATGTGGGCGAGAGCCCTACGGGGGATAAGGCAGCGCAGAAGTTTGAGGACGACTATCTTGATATGCTGATGCCGTGTCTAAAAGATATAGGCTTTGACGCAATTACTTATATGCCCTCAAGAAATACAAAAGCGCAGCTTGAGAGAGTCATGGCGCTTTGCGAAAAGTACGGCTTTTTCCAGATTAGCGGCGAGGATATAAACTCTCCCAGACAGTCGTTTGTCTGCCCGGCAATGGCTGAGTACAGACATCTTTATGACGCTACATATGCTCTTATAGGCCACGAAAAACTTGCGTCCGTCGACCCGGAGCTCGGTATGTTCAGCGCTTCCGCCGTCGCAAAAATGCCGTCTCTTGATGAGCGTATCCGCTATTTTGCCGCCGAGGGCAGAAAACTCGGTATCTGATTTTAAGCAACATATAACCGAAAAGAGGAAACACATATGAATACTTGTGAACTTAAACGGAAAGCAGCGGAGATCGCTCCGCTTATCAGAATGTCGGCAAGCGCCGAGGGAAATGCTTTTGTAAGCTTTGAAGCCTGCGCCGATACGCACGGCGTTGACTCTGCAGACGCTGTTTCCGCCGCCGCAGCGGAGGAGAAGACTATAAGCGTTGAGGGGCTCGGTACGTTTATCGTTACCGCTCCCGCGGCATCCGGCGCTCTCAGAGGCAAAATCGCGATAGTTACGGGCAGCGCTCAGGGCTTCGGTGCGGGCATTGCAGAGTATCTCGCGTCCGAAGGCGCATGTGTTGCCATAGTTGATATGAATGCCGACGGTGCGCGCGCCGAAGCGGAGAAGATAAGCGAAAAGTACGGCACAATGACAATTGCCGTAAGCGCAAACGTCACCGATGAGGAAAGCGTTCGCACAATGATAGACGAGACAGTCTGTGCTTTCGGCGGACTGGATGTTTTCGTCAACAATGCGGGCATTGTACGCGCGGGCAGTCTTACCGAGATGACAAAACAGAATTTCGAGCTTGTTACGAGTGTTGACTACACGGCGTTTTTCATCTGCACAAAGTACGCGACCGTTCCCATGAAGCTGCAGAGAAGCGTCGCCCCCGACTATATGTCCGATATTATAGAAATAAACTCCAAATCCGGGCTTGAGGGCTCAAATAAAAACTTCGCGTATGCGGGCGCAAAGTTCGGCGGTATCGGACTGACGCAGTCCTTTGCGCTGGAGCTTGCCCCCTACGGCATAAAGTGCAATGCCATATGCCCCGGAAACTTTCTTGACGGCCCTCTGTGGAGCGACCCCGAAAAGGGACTTTTCGTTCAGTATCTCAAGGCGGGCAAAGTGCCCGGCGCGAAGACCGTTGCGGACGTACGCGCCGCGTACGAGGCTAAAGTGCCGCTCGGCAGAGGCTGCCGTGTTGAGGACGTTACCCGCGCCATCCGCTACATAATTGAGCAGAAATACGAGACAGGTCAGGCAGTGCCCGTGACCGGCGGTCAGACTATGCTGAACTGACGGTATGAGAAAGAGAACTATAAAAAGGCTTGCTGCCGCCGTGTCTCTTTGTCATGACCGCGTGTTCGTCAGAGAAGGATCTGTACGGCACGTGGTATAACGATTTCAACGGCACACGCAACGCGGTTCAGTTCTACAAAAACAAAGACGGTAAGAACGAGTTCATCTGGGCTGTGTATGACATTGAAAACGACGAGATCACGTCAAATACTGCGGGTTATTACTACGTGAACGGTGACAGTATCGAGCTTAAGAGCAGCGACGGTTCCGACAGCTTTGACCTAACTTACTCTCTTGACGGAAATACTCTTTCTGTCAGCAGTGACACTGTTTCGCTGAAGCTTACAAAGTATGTCTCCGACGATAAATAATATGAAAGAAAGCTCCGACAGCCTGTCGGAGCTTTTAATATAGAAAACAAAAGCACCGCGGACACATTCCGCGGTGCTTTTGTGGTGATCCATCGGAGATTCGAACTCCGGACCCTTTGATTAAAAGTCAAATGCTCTGCCAGCTGAGCTAATGGATCTCAAACGCGCTTAATTATAATACCATACGAGAGGCGATTTGTCAATATCTTATGCCGCTTTTTTGAAAAAATCGCCCGAAAAATATGATAAACATAATAAGCGCGGCAAAATCAAAGCAGCTTGTCTTTTCTGAAGGACATGGGCAGTATCTCGCCGAAGGTGTAGCTTTCGATAGTTTTACCGTCGGTCAGCAGGACAATGGCGTCGTCGTCACCGAACTCGCACAGAACCTGGCGGCAAACACCGCAGGGAGGGCAAAAATCAGAAATAATAC
>USKS01000132.1 GCA_900555345.1 uncultured Eubacteriales bacterium | reverse complement strand
GTATACTTTTTGAGACTGCTGACTTTTAGTTTCTATATTTCGTCGGAGAAACTGTAAACGCAGTTTTCACTGCACATAAAACAAGGCTGCCGTACGGCAGCCTTGTTCGCTATCTCCATTTGATGGATTATACCTTATCCAGTCCGGTTTTTCGGGTCTCGGGGACTTTTTCCCAAAAAAGTCCTCGAGTCAGGGTATGGGGCGAAGCCCCATGTATAATTCCTATCCCTCATGTCGGGGTGCGGGGCGCGGAGCCCCGCCAATACCGTTCCCTGCGGGGCGCGGAGCCCCGCCAATACCGTTCCCTGCGGGGCGCGGAGCCCCGCAAAAAACCGTACCCTCGCGGATGCTTACTCCGCTGCGGAGGGGAAGAACACCGTGAACGTTGTGCCTGCGCCGGGGGTGCTGTCAACGGAAACCGTTGCGTTATGCAGGAGCGCCGCGTGCTTGACTATGGAAAGACCCAGCCCCGTGCCGCCGACGTCCTTGGAGTGGCTCTTGTCAACACGGTAGAACCGCTCGAAAATACGGTCCTGCTGATCCTTCGGTATACCTATGCCCGTATCGCTGACTGTAAGCGTTACTCCGCCCGCGCCGTTCTCGGTCGTCACCGTAACGCTGCCGCCGCGACGGTTGTATTTAATGGCATTGTCGCACAGATTGTAAACTATTGTTCCCAGAAGCTGCGGTATTCCGTACACTTCCGCGCCATCGCCGCAAAGCTCGAGAGCTACTCCCGCTTCCTTTGCCGCGTTTGAAAGACGGTCTATCGCCGTTTCTGCAAGTTTGTGCAGATCAACATTCGTGCGCTGCATATCCTCGGCGCCCTCATCAAGCCTCGACAGACCGATTATATCCTCCACAAGGGATATGAGCCGCTGCGATTCCGAATATATCCTGTGAGAAAACTCGGGAACATCCTCAGGCTTTACCATACCGTTTGAAAGCAGCTCCGCGCAGCCGGATATGCTCTGCAGCGGGGTCTTCAGCTCGTGGGAAACATTTGCGGTGAATTCGCGGCGGATCTGCTCCGCCTTTTCCTTTTCGGTAACGTCGAATATCACAAGCGCCGCACCCGCGACCTTGCCGTCCGACATGACGGGCGTCGCGTTTATCTGATAGTCGGAGCCGCCGACGGGAAGCGTCGTTTCCGTGTGCTCGCCGGAAAGCGCGCGGTGAACAAGCTCCTGCATCTCGTACGAATTGTTGAGAAGCAGTATGTCCTTGCCCACGCAGTAGGGGCTTACGCCCAGAAGACGGGACGCCGCCGCGTTTATGCTGAGAAGCTCCCCCCTGTCGCTGAGAAGAACTATACCCTCCATCATTTTGTCCGTGGCGGTCAGAAATTCGTTGCGCTTGCGCTCAAGCTCCGACGCCTGCAGCTTCAGCTGATGCTGCTGAGCGGCAAGTCGGCTGAGAAGCGGCTCAAGCTCGGGATACGCGCTGTTTTCGAGAGGCGAGTCAAGATTCAGAGAGTTGAGAGGCTTTACGATATTCTTGGAAAGTCTGAACGCGAGCAGCAGCGATATCGCGACCGCAACGGTCACTATAAACAGTATGGGCTGCATCATGCTGAGCAGTATGGTCCACCAGGTGTACTGCGAATCGGAAAGACGAAGCACCGTGCCGTCGTCGAGAAGCTTTGCGCAGTACATCTGACGCTCGGTGAGCGTTGTGGAGTAGCGCACGCTTTCGCCGTAGCCGTTTTTGCGCGCCTCTTTGACCTCTTCGCGCTCGTTGTGGTTCTCCATCTGCGAGCTGTCCGTTTCGCTGTCGTACAGAACGGTGCCGTCCCCGGCGATCCATGTAAGGCGCCATCCGCTGGTGTCCAGCGAGGTTATATAATTCATGCCGCCCGCTTCAACGCCGCCGGCGCACATATCCGTTTCTATCTTGAGCTGCTCGGTGCGCGAGCCGGACAGATAGCCGTACAGTATCCCCATTACAATTGCAAGGGATGCGGTAAATACCGAAATTGCCACAATGCATATTGCCTTAAAAATACGTTTTGTCATAAAACCTCTGTCCGTCCTTTCGTTTGCCTGTCTGTCAGGGGCGATCCGTCAGCCTTTTCTGCACATGCGGTAGCCCACGCCGCGCACGGTTTCTATTGCCTCTCCCGGCGCGCCGAGCTTCTGACGAAGCGTGCCTACGTGCACGTCCACCGTGCGGCTCTCGCCCACAAATTCTTCGCCCCATATGCGGGAGAGCAGCAGCTCGCGGCTGAATACATAACCGGGATTTTCCATAAACAGACGCAAAAGCTCAAATTCCTTCAGCGTCAGCTGAACTTCTTTTGAATCCGATATCACCCTGTGCTCGGCAATGTTAAGCTCTATGCCGCAAAGCCTCAGAACGCTGTCGCTTTTCTGCGGCGCGCTTCTTCTGAGGACCGCGCGCACACGGGACACCATTTCCATCATGCCGAAGGGCTTCGACAGATAATCGTCAGCGCCGCAGTCAAGACCCTTGACCCTGTCAAACTCCGTTCCCTTGGCAGACGCCATTATCACGGGCACCTTGGCGGTATCGGCTCGGTGTCTCAGCTTTTCAAGCACCGTGATCCCGTCCTCACCCGGAAGCATTATGTCAAGCAGTATAAGCTCCGGCAGCTTTTCCGACAAAGCCTGCCAGAACTCCGATGCCTCCGCAAAGCCCTGTGCCTCAAAGCCGGAGGCTTTCAGAGTATATATCATCAACTCACGGATGCCGGTATCGTCCTCAACACAGTAGATCATAGCGGAATGTCCTTTCTGTATCTAAGCATATTTTAATTGTATAAGGTAAGATCGGATAGCGCGCATATGTAAAATTTAAGTAAAATCCCACCACTATCTGTATTTTAACACTCGGAAATGCATTTTTCAACATAAATCCGAAAAGGGGCAGGCGCGTTACCATAAGTCTTCCGAACGTCCCCCGTGAAAACGAAAGGCTCGCCCGATAAAGCGTAAGATTTCGGCGGCGCAGCCGTCACCGGACTTTTCTAAGAACCGAAAAGTCCCCCGCCCGAGCGGAAAAATATCCCTTCGCCTATTGAAATAGCGGCGGCAATATTATATAATTATGCTGATAGATAATGCGCGAAAACAGAGTACGGCTCTGAATACACTTTTTCGCGCTGCCGACAGAGCCTGTCGGCAGAAAGAGATCATTATGAAAATAATTCCTACCCCCCTGCATTGCGAGCTGGATGAGGGCACCGTCGCGCTGGACACGCTGTGTTCGGTCGCGCTGAAAAACGGCAGCGACAGACGAGTTTCTAAAATTGCCGCAACGCTCAAGGGCGAGATCGACGAGCTCCGCCAGTCCCCCGTAAAGCTGCGCGTATGCGGCGAGGGCTGCGGCGCGGCAAAGCACGCGAGAGTACATATCTCCCACGGCGAGGACGGAGAGAGCTACACGCTCGACATTAACGCCGAGGGTGTCACCATAAAGGGTGCCGGCGCCGCAGGCGCATACTATGGCGTGCAGACCCTGCGCCAGATCATTCACGAGTACGGCGACAGCCTGCCCTACTGCCACATCGAGGATAAGCCCGATTTCTCCGAAAGAGGCTTTTATCACGACGTTACCCGCGGCAGAGTGCCCACTCTCAAGCAGCTTTGCCACATAACCGACCTTCTGGCATACTACAAGATAAACGCTTTGCAGCTTTATGTGGAGGATGCGTACGAGTTCGTTGAGTACGACGGCATCATGAGCGCGCAGGACGTGCTCACCGCAGAGGAGATCATGGCGCTTGACGACTACTGCTACGATAACTTTATCGAGCTTGTGCCGTCCATTGCCACATTCGGTCACCTTTACAACCTTCTGCAGAGCGACAAGTACAAGCACCTCTGCGAAATGGAGGACTGGAAACCCTGCCAGATGTACTGGCTTGAAAAGATGGCGCACCACACCATCGACGTTTCGAACGAGGACAGCATAAAGCTGGTTTCGAGCCTTATCGACCAGTTTATCCCCCTGTTCCGCTCCGATAAATTCAACATCTGCTGCGATGAGACCTTTGACCTCTGCCGCGGAAGAAACGCCGGCAAGGACGCGGGCGAGGAGTATTTCAAGTTCCTTATGAAGATCATCGACCACGTCAAGAGCCGCGGCAAGACCGTCATGATGTGGGGCGATATCGCGCTTGAGCAGCCCGATAAGCTGCACTATATCCCCAAGGATACCATCATGCTCAACTGGACGTACGTTTCCGATCCCGACGAGAGCAAGGTGAAAGCTTTTGCGGACGCGGGCCTCAACCAGATCGTCTGCCCCGGCACATCAAGCTGGAACCGCTTCGTCGAGGAGATCGACCGCAGCGAGGGCAATATCACAAAGCTTATGGACTACGGCGCAAAGTACGGCGCAAGGGGCATCCTCAATACAAACTGGGGCGATTTCGGCAACATCTGCGCATTCAACTGCTCGCTGTACGGCATGGTCATCGGCGCGCAGAAGAGCTGGAGATGCCAAAGCGAGCTCACCCCCGAGTTTGAGATGGCAGCAAGCTCTCTTCTGTACGACTCGGACGAAGTCAATATGATAGAGGTCATCCGCACCATGGGCCGCTGCGAGCGCACCTGCGACTGGATGGAGTTCATGTACTGGTACAGCGCAAACACCGTCGAGGGCAGAGTGACCGAGCTCAACTGCGACACCGCAAAGGCTATCGAGCACATCGCGACGCTCGACGAAACGATCCGCCTTATAAACTCCGTCAGCACGGACGACGACAGAATGCGCGATCTTGTTATCGCCTGCCGCGCGATCCAGCTTATGAACCGCGTATGCCTGAAGATCAAGGGCGTTGAGGGCTATCAGGACAAGGTGCAGCTTCTGTACGACGTTGAGGAATGGCTCCGCGATTACAGAACGGCATGGCTGCGCGAAAACAAGCTCAGCCAGCTTGATCTTATCGACAGATTTATGCACGAGGTTGCCATATATTAAATAAAAGCTCGGACGGCGCTGCCGTCCGAGCTTTTATTTAAACGGCGAACTTTGGGCAGAGACAGCCGACGGCGGACGGTTAAGTTTCGGTTTTCCGAAATTGGGAAAGCATTTCAAACTTTGATGTCAGCTTGCCTAACTTAAGTAAAAGATGTGAGGGGGCTACTGTCCCGGCAGTAGCCGCCCTCACACTCCCCCGAC
>USKS01000131.1 GCA_900555345.1 uncultured Eubacteriales bacterium | reverse complement strand
TTGTTTGATACGCCCGCCGAGTCCGGCTGCCCTCGTTTGACGGCACTTTTTCCGCTCCGACAGCTTTGCCGCAGATTTCTTTTTACTCCTCGCCCCAGAAGCGGTACAGCGCCGTATTGAGCGAATAGGGATCTCCCGTATATTTTATATGCCGCCAGTTTTTCGGAAAAAGCCTGTATGTGGCAGGCTCGGCATATCTGTCGTCCACAAGAACGACGACCCCGCGGTCGGTTTCGCTTCTGATAACGCGCCCCGCCGCCTGCTCTACCTTTATCATTGCAGGGTACGTATACGCGTAGTCGCGGCCGTTTTCTCTCGTTTTTTCGAAATACTCGCTGAGGATATTAAGCTCCGAGCACATTTTAGGCAGTCCCGTTCCGATTATGATCGTGCCTATAAGCTTTTCGCCCTTGAGGTCAACGCCCTCGGCAAAAGCCCCGCCCAGAACACAGAAGCCCACCAGCGTGCCGTCTCTTTTTGAAAACTTTTCGAGAAAGGCGTTTCTCTCGCCGTAGCTCATGGAGCGCGACTGCACCGCGCATTCCGTATCCGGTGACAGCTCGCGAAATGCTTTTACCACGCCGCTCATGTATTCATATGAGGGAAAATAAACTATATAATTTCCTTCTTTGGCTTCGCACACCGCCGCAATGACCTCGGCTATCTCGTCATAGCAATCAGCGCGATCGGCGTATCTGGTGCTTATGGAGTCAAAGCCGATAAGACACAGATTTGCGGGATCGTACGGTGAATCAAGCTCCAGCCGCACGGCGCCTCGGCAGCCGAGCACATCCGCAAAGTAGTCCATGGGGGTAAGCGTTGCGGAAAACAGTATAACGCCGTGCGCCGCCGTCATCATACAGTCGAGCATCTCGGACGGGTCAAGGCAGCGCGAGCTTACCGTAAGTCTCGGTCCCGAAAGCTCGCAGTAAAACACAAATCCTTTTCCGAAAAGCGCCGCGCTTCTGAGAAAATCCCCGGCAGACTGTACGGCTTTTTCCAAAGGCTCCGCCGCGCTGCAATCATCCGGCAGAACGGTTTTCCCCGCCGCCCTTGAAAACTGCAGAAGCGCCTCCGGCAGCCCGGGATACATCTCGTTTGAAATGTAATATCCCATGCGCTCGCCGCCCTCAACTATCTCTTCGCTTTTGCAAAGCGCGGTTATATCTCTGAGCTTTTTGATAACTTCGCCGACTGCGTCAAAGAGCGGCTTGTTTCCCGCGAAAGCCTCCGCGCCGAGCCTGTAAAGCTTTACAAACGCAGAGGCGTCAAATGCTCCGGAATACATTTCTCTTGCTCTGTCCGGCAGGTTGTGCGCCTCGTCAACCAGAAACGCATACTTCTCTCCGCGCGCCGCGCCGTTCTCGAAATAGCGACGGAAACGTACGGACGGGTCAAAAGCATAGTTATAATCGCATATAACGACCTCGCAGTATTCGCTTATATCAAGCGAAAGCTCATACGGGCAAAGCCTGTATCTCTCCGCCGTATTCTTTACGGTTTCGGTGTCGATTATGCGGTTGCCCTTCAAAAGCTCCAGAAGCGCCGAGTCCCGCCGCTCCTCGTAAGGTATGCAGCCGATCTCGCCCATAAGAGGGCATTCTCTGCACCGCCGCATTGCGCGCAGTGTGCCGCCGTGCCCCATAACGTCCGACATGGAGCACAGCTTTTCTTTGGCAATAACGGTAATGCAGCGAAGGGTCTGGACCTGCGAACTCATCACGCGGCACGCCTCCGCCGCCGATTTTCCCGTAGGGGTCTTTGCCGTCAGATAAAATATTCTGTCAACGGTGCCGTTGCCCAAAGCGCGCAGCGCCGGATACAGCGCGGATATGGTTTTTCCCACACCCGTAGGCGCGCTTACAAGCAGGCGCGACCCGCTTCTGAGCGCTCTGTACGAATCATTTATAAAATCCCGCTGGGCATCGCGTATACTGCTGTAGGGAAACGCCATTTTCACAAGCGACGGTCTGCCGCACAGTATCTTCTCTGCCTCTACTTCTATAAAAGGCACGGCGCGCAGCAGCAGCGCCTGTGTCATGTTGTGAAGAAAGCCCGTCTGCAGAACGGCATAAAAGCTTTTTTGCGCTTCGCCGCTCCTCGACGTGTATGTAAGCACAAGCGTTACGTGTGAAAGATCGTCACGCTTTGCGATCATATATGCCAAAAGTACACCTTTTGCCATAAACTCGGGGTCAGCCGCTGGGTGGGTCCGGCTTGTGACACGTCCTTTTTCGGCAAATGTCTCAATTGCCGTGCCGCCGTCCGACGTGCGGCACACAACGTCCGCCACTCCCGTGACCGTGAAGTCAACGCCTTCTTCATTGACCGTATACGAAAGTTTTTCGGCAAATGTCGAAGCTGCAAAATCATTCGAAGAGCACTCAATAAAGCTGAGTCGTGAGCGCCCGCCGCGGGTGCGTGCGAAATGCGCAAGCTCTTCGCACGGAACGCTGATATTGCTGTTTTCTTTATCCACCGCTATGCGCACAGCCGCACCTCCTTTGAAACTGTTATGTATACCGCGCCGCAAGGCACCGCGGGCGAAGAATCATGCTTTGATCTTTGCCATAAGCTCGCCTACATTGCATCTGCAGACCGCGCCGGCGATCCTGTCGTACTGTGTCTCGGCACGGTTGATGAGCACAAGCTCACTGCCGCCGAAATATCTCAGAAAACCCGCCGCGGGATATACCGTCAGCGATGTTCCCGCAACTATCAGAAGGTCCGCCGCGGATATTTCGGCAATTGCCTTAGAACATACATCGCTGTCAAGCGGATCTTCATAAAGAACCACCGCCGGAGAGATCACTCCTCCGCAAGCGCAGGTCGGCACCTCTCCCATATTAAGGTACTCGCTGCCGTAGCGCTTGCCGCAGCGCGTGCACCAACCTCTGTGTACAGTACCGTGCAGCTCATATACCCGTCTTGAACCTGCAGCCTGATGCAGTCCGTCGATGTTTTGCGTTATAACGCAGGAAAGCTTGCCCGCGGCTTCAAGCTGCGCAAGCTTTTTGTGCGCTTCGTTCGGACGCGCGTCGCCGGGAAGCATCTTCTCGCGAAAAAACCTGTAAAAGCCCGCAGGGTCTCTGTTAAAATATGAGCGGCTGATGATCTCTTCGGGGCGCAGATTGCCGTATTTTTCGCTGTACAGCCCGTCCGCGCTGCGGAAATCCGGGATGCCGCTCTCCGTCGACACTCCCGCACCGCCGAAAAACACGGTTTTTCGCGAAGCATCTATCATCTTTTGCAGCTCTTCGGCGTACTCGTCTGTCTCAATCGCTCTGCTCTCTTCACTCCGCGACATATCTCCAAAGCCTCTCTCTGTCTTTCTTTTCCGCATAATCGATTCCGATACGCGGTGTTGCCGTATAGGGCAAACTCTCGCCGTCCTCTATCCACAGCCTGTCCGAAAGATAAAATATCTCTCCGTTCAACTCTCTCGTTATATCCATTGCCTTTGTAAGTCTGCCGGGACCGCTTATCCCGCGAACACCGCGTATGAGCACTGCCTGCGGAAAGTTCTCTTCTCCCGTGACAACATTCAGCATATTGTGCATACCGTAGCACAGGTATACATATGCACGTCCGCCGCGCATGTACAGTATTGAAGTACGCGCGGTTCTCCCCTTTGAGGCGTGACAGGCGCTGTCGTCCTCTCCCATATAGCACTCGGTCTCGCATATGATGCCCCGCATAATACCGCTCTCAGTTTTTCGGACAAGCACCTTGCCGATAAGAGCACGCGCGGCGCTGTCGGCGTCCTGCATATAAAATTCTTCGTTCAATCTGTTATTCATGCTACAATTCTATCATATTCTGACTTGAAAATCTATAATTATTGTTGAATATCGTAATATTTTGTGTTACAATATCCGAGGTTAAGCGCACTTTGAGCGCAAAATATGACAAAGTTGGAGACGATCGGACATGGAAGAAAAGAAGCTTATACTCCCCGGCAATTTCGGCGACGACGAACATCATGTGGATGCCGACAGCCGTCGCTGTGAGTTTGATATTAAAAACGAACAGATAGTTTTCGGCAAGATCAAGGCTGATATTGTATTTGCGGGTGACTCAATAACGCATTTTATGGAAGAAAACAGATTCTACAACAAATACGGTTTTGTTGTAAACCGCGGGATCGGCGGCGATATGTCAAAGTATATGCGGATGCGCTTTTCCGCCGATGTGACGCAGCTTGAGCCGAAGCTCTGCATTATGCTTATCGGCTGCAACAATCTCTGGCCGCTTGAGGACGAGATCGACGGGAATACCGGAGACTATACCGAGAGTGCCAAGGCAAAGTACGAAAATGAACTTCTTGACGATCTGCGGGCGATGCTTGACGAAGCAAAAGAAAACGGCTATCCCATGTGGCTTGGTTCCATACTGCCTCAGGGTGCGGGAATTCCCAATGCGGAGCACCGAAATAAGGTAATAGTCCGTATAAATGAGAGGATCTGCGCGCTGGCAAAGGAATACGGCACTGAGTATATAAACTATCACGACGCGCTGACACTTGATGACGGTCTGACTATGCGCGAGGGGATCAGCCGCGAGGGTATTCACCCCAACCATGCGGGATATGAGCTGATGAACGAAGTTCTGACTCCCCTGCTCGACAAATTTTTCGACAAATAAATCAAAGATGTAAAAGCGCTGCTTTTCAAAATGAAAGGCAGCGCTTTTTTGTATTATCCGCAGTCAGTGCAAAACAAAAACCGCACATACGTGCGGTTAAAGTTATCTCATATAAAGTAGGTTTCTGCAAAGCGCATAGAAAACCGAATAAAGAAGGAATACAGCGAAACAAGTGAGAAAGAACATGTAGTTCAAGCCCTCGGTCTATTAGTATCGGTCAGCTGAACACATTACTGTGCTTACACCTCCGACCTATCAAACTCGTAGTCTACGAGTGACCTTACCAGCTAAAGCTGTGGGATATCTAATCTTGAGGTACGTTTCACGCTTAGATGCTTTCAGCGTTTATCGCATCCGCACGCGGCTACTCAGCTATGCACTTGGCAGTACAACTGATGCACCGGAGGTGCGTCCGACCCGGTCCTCTCGTACTAAGGTCAGCTCCTCTCAAATATCCTGCGCCCACGACAGATAGGGACCGAACTGTCTCACGACGTTCTG
>USKS01000130.1 GCA_900555345.1 uncultured Eubacteriales bacterium | reverse complement strand
TTCCTTTACTGCCCGGCGCGGCGAGATCGTCTGTATCGCCGGCATAGACGGCAACGGTCAGACAGAGCTCGTTCAGGCAATAACCGGCCTTGACAAGGCGTCCGGAGGCAGAGTGGTGCTGAACGGCGAGGACGTGACGCATAAGTCCATACGCCACAAAAACACCCACGGCATAAGCCATATCCCCGAGGACAGACACAAGCACGGACTTATCCTCGACTACACTCTTGAGCAGAACATGGTGCTTGAGCGCTATTTTGAAAAGGATTTTCAGCGCGGCGGTTTTATAAAGTTCGGCGCCGTCCGCGCATATGCCGACAGGCTTATAGAGCAGTACGACGTGCGAAGCGGACAGGGCGCGCAGACTCCGGCGCGCAGTATGTCGGGCGGAAACCAGCAGAAAGCAATAGTTGCACGTGAGCTTGACAGAAGCCACGATCTTCTGATAGCTGTGCAGCCCACCCGCGGACTTGACGTGGGCGCTATAGAATACATCCATTCTCAGATAGTAAAATCAAGAGACGAGGGCAGCGCCGTGCTGCTTGTTTCCCTTGAACTTGACGAGGTTATGAGCATGTCCGACAGGATACTTGTAATGCACGGCGGCGAGATCGTTGCGCAGCTTGATCCCAAAGAGACCACCGTTCAGGAGCTGGGTCTGTATATGGCAGGCGCCAAGCGCCAGAACACGGGGGAGGCAGAATAAATGAAAAACAAAACAAAAAGTGAGGGCACCTCGCTTGGCATGCGCATTCTGCGCAGCGAGGCAACGAGGAGCATAGTTTCGTCTGTTCTCTGCATAATAGGCGGTATTCTTGTCGGTGCCATAATACTTATACTTCTTGCCGCTTTTTCCGAGGATATCCCTATGTCCGATGCGTTTTCGGGACTTCTGATAATTCTCGGCGGCCCCTTCGCCAGCGGCAACGCGGGCAGCATCCTCTTCAACCTGGGCGATATGCTGCTCGAAACGGCACCGCTTATGATGACGGGTCTTTCCGTAGCGATAGCCTTCAAAACGGGACTTTTCAATATCGGCGCACCCGGTCAGTACCTTATGGGCGCAATGTCATCCCTTCTGGTGGCGCTTTCCATACCCACCAATGAGCACAACGCGTTTTTCGTGTGGCTGCTTGCCCTTATAGCAGGCGTTCTCAGCGGTATGCTCTGGGGCGCTATCCCCGGATTTTTCAAGGCGGTGTTCAACGTTAACGAGGTCATCGTCTGCATAATGACGAACTGGATAGCCGCAAACACGGTCAGCTGGATATTCAGTATTACCGGAGAGAGATACGTAAACATAGCCGAAACAAAGACAAAGTTTATAAGGACCACGGCTTCAAACGGTGTCTCCACCGCCAAACTCGGACTTGACAAGCTTTTCCCCGGTTCCAATATTGATATAAGCATATTTATAGTAATACTTGTTGCCGTTGTGATGTACATAATGATCAACAAGACTACATTCGGATACGAGCTCAAGGCGTGCGGCTACAACAAAAACGCCGCTCGCTACGCGGGCATGAACGAAAAGCGCAACGTCATTCTTTCAATGGCGATCGCGGGCGGACTTGCCGCAGGCTGCGCGGCGCTGTGGTACCTGAACGGCCGCAACGACTTTCTGTGGAACACGTACAGCTCGCTTCCCTCCGAGGGCTTCAACGGCATTCCCGCAGCCCTGCTCGCAAGCAACAACCCCATTGGCGTAATATTCAGCTCGCTGTTCCTGCGCTACGTTGACAAGGGCGGCTTTAACCTTGCCGGATATACCGCGTTCAACGAATACGTTTCCGACCTTATCATTGCGGTCATCGTATACTTCGCGGGCTTCTCAAAGCTCTTCAGAGATATGCTGGTCATGAAGAAAAAGAAAAAGAAAGACAGCGCAGTGCTGCATGAGGAGGCAGAAAAATGATATTTCTTTTGCAGAAAACTCTCATTTACGCTATCCCGCTTCTCATTGTGGCGCTGGCGGGTATGTTTGCCGAGCGCAGCGGTATAATCAATATAGCGCTTGACGGTATTATGGTGTTCGGCTCGTTTATCGGTGCCGTATACGTGTATCTTCTTCAGAAAAACGACCTTCTCACGGGCCATCCGCAGATAGTCTTTATAACGGCAATGCTCGTGGCTGCTGCGGCAGGAGCGATATTCTCCCTGCTGCTATCCTTCTCCGCCATAAACCTCAAGGCGGATCAGACCATCGGCGGCACGGCGCTGAACCTTCTGGCTCCCGCACTTGCACTGTTCTTTATAAAGGTATTCTTCATGCAGGATAAGCTTGTAATGCCCAAGGATATCGGCTTTGTAATTCTCAATAACGATGTCAAGGGCGTGGGCAAGGTGTTCTTCGACAAGGCCTATGTTTCAACGTTCATCGCGGCGGGGCTGTTCATACTGCTTTCGCTGTTCATGTACAAAACGAAATACGGTCTGCGCCTGCGCGCCTGCGGCGAGCATCCTCAGGCTGCGGACAGCGTCGGCATAAACGTTTACAAAATGAGATATCTCGGCACAACCATTTCCGGTGCTCTCGCCGGCATGGGCGGATATATCTACATTGCGACCGTTGCCGGCGGCACCTGCGACGGCTCAGTCGCGGGCATGGGATTTCTTGCGCTGGCGATCATGATCTTCGGCAACTGGAAACCTCTCGGCATCGCTCTCGGCTCTCTCATGTTCGGACTTCTTAAATGTATAGGTCCCACATATTCCTTCTTGGATATCAACGGAGACGGAGTGTTCCTTCTGAAAGAGCTGAACCTGCCCATGTATTTCTATAACCTTATACCCTATGTAACGGTGCTTATCGTGCTTGCGTTCACTTCAAAGAAGTCCCGCGCGCCCAAGGCGGAGGGTATCCCCTACGATAAGGGAGCAAGATAAAAACAAAAATCAAGCGGCGCCTGCCTGCGCATACTATTTGCCAAAGGCCGGCGCCGCGCCGTATATAAGCTGCCGCGCGGCACTGCCGGCGGCACGGCGGAGGATATGTCTATGAGAATGTACGATATAATAGAGAAAAAACGTGACGGCGGCGCCCTCGACGATGCCGAGATACAATGGTTCGTCAACGGAGTCGCCGACGGCAGTCTGCCGGACTATCAGATAAGCGCGCTGCTTATGGCGATATATCTTCGCGGTATGAACGACGAGGAAACCGTCGCGCTCACCCGCGCTATGGCTGCCTCGGGCGATATGCTGGATCTTTCGCAGTTCGGAACGTCGTCTGTGGATAAGCACAGCACCGGCGGCGTGGGCGACAAAACAACGCTTGCCGTAGCACCCATAGCGGCGTCTCTCGGCGCGACGCTTGCAAAAATGAGCGGCAGAGGCCTCGGGCACACGGGCGGCACCATAGACAAGCTTGAGACTATACCGGGGTACAGGACCTCTCTTGAGCACAGCGAGTTTATCCGCATAGCAAAAGAGCACGGCGTCTGCGTTATCGGCGCGGACAAAAGCCTTGATCCCGCGGACAAAAAGCTGTACGCCCTGCGCGACGTGACCGCGACTGTGGGCTGCATACCGCTTATAGTGTCGAGTATAATGAGCAAAAAGCTTGCGGGCGGCTCGCACAACATAATCCTTGATGTAAAATGCGGCAGCGGCTCGTTTATGAAAACTGCGGACGATGCCCGCCTGCTTGCCGAGAAAATGGTAACTATCGGCAAAAAGAGCGGCAGAAACGCTGCGGCGGTCATAACAAATATGGATGTTCCCCTGGGCAGCGCTGTGGGCAACTGGATAGAGGTAAAAGAGGCAGTGGGAATCCTTCGCGGCTCGCGCGAGCACGAGGATCTCCGCGAGGTGGTTCTGACGCTTGCCTCGGGGCTTGTGTCCATGAGCTCGGGCAAAACCGAGGAAGAATGCCGCGCTGCCGCTGAAAAGGTCATAGCCGACGGCACGGCGTATAAAAAGTTTCTCGAGTGGATATCGGCGCAGGGCGGCGATATATCCGTTTTCGATGATAAAGATTTCTGCCGCGCAAAGTACACGCGCGATGTCACCGCGCCACGCGGCGGCTATATAGTTTCCTGCGACACCGAGGGCATCGGACTTTCCGCCATGATGCTCGGTGCGGGCAGGGCGGCAAAGGAGGACGTGATAGACCCGTCTGCCGGAATACTTATAAAGAAAAAGCGCGGCGAGCGTGTCAGTGAGGGCGAAGTGCTGGCTGTTATGCTGACTGACAGGGAAGAAACACTGGACGCTGCGTGCGAGCGCTTTGTGCAAAGCGTTGTCATAGGCGACACCGCCCCTGCGCCCGAGCCGCTTATATACGGTAAGATCAACTGACAAGGCAGATAACATCTGGATTTCGGAGGGCACACGAAAAATGGCGAATATTATGATGATAGGTATAGCGGGCGGGACCGGAAGCGGAAAAACAACGCTTGCGCAAAGGCTTTGCGATGCTTTCGGCGACAGCGTGTGCCTTATACGCCACGACAGCTATTACAAGCGTCACGATGATCTTACCTATGAGGAGCGCACAAAGCTCAATTATGACGAGCCTGCTGCCTTTGACACGGATCTTATGAAAGAGCATCTGGCAGCGCTGAAGCGCGGCGAGAGCATTGACTGCCCCGTGTACGACTACACGGTGCACAACCGCTCAAACGAGGTGCAGCATATTGAGCCGAAGAAGGTCATAATAGTGGAGGGCATTCTCATTTTTGCCGATGAGGAAGTGTGCGATCTGTTTGACGTTAAGATATTTGTGGATACGGACGCGGACGTTCGCATCCTGCGGCGCATACGCCGTGACGTTTCAAAGCGCGGGCGCAGTCTTGAGTCTGTTATGAACCAGTATTTGACGACTGTAAAGCCTATGCATGAAAAATATGTGGAGCCCACAAAACGGCGGGCGGATATTATTGTTCCCGAGGGCGGGAAAAACGCGGTGGCTTTTGACATGATAGAGCACCGCATACGCCGCCATATCGAGGAATGCCTCGCCGCCGAGCCGACCCCCGCGGCGAAGCAGCGGTAATATTGGGGCTTCGCGCCCCCAAGGGGAAACGGTCTTCGCGGGGCTCCGCGCCCCGCACCCCAACATGAGGGACGGGAATTATATATGGGGCTTCGCCCCATACCCCAACCGAGGTGGGATAAATCCCACCTCGCGTTCTTATTTTGGGAAAAAGAAC
>USKS01000129.1 GCA_900555345.1 uncultured Eubacteriales bacterium | reverse complement strand
TACTGGCTGCCGGTTGACTGGTACAACGGCGGCATGGAGCACGTCACAAGACATATGATATACTCCCGCTTCTGGCACCACTTCCTGTACGATATAGGCGAGGTGCCCTGTCCCGAACCGTACGCCAAGAGAACGGCGCAGGGACTGATCCTGGGGCCCGACGGCGAGAAAATGTCAAAGTCAAAGGGCAACGTTATATATGCCGACAAAATGGCTGAGCATTTCGGCGTTGACGGAGTTCGTTACTATGCCCTTTCCGAAATGCCTTTCGCTTCCGACGGCTCTATCACATACGAGAACGTTATAACCCGCTACAATAACGACCTCGCAAACAATCTGGGCAACCTTGTCAGCCGCACCGTCGCCATGACGAAAAAGTATTTTGACGGCATAGTTCCCGTGCCGCAGGGCGAAGAGGATGTTGATGTAAGCCTCAAGGAATGTGCTGCCGAGGCAGTTAAGAGTTTCTGCGAAAATATGGACACATACCATATTTCCGACGCCGCTGAATGCGTATTTACAATGCTGCGCCGCGCAAACAAGTATATTGACGAAACGGAGCCGTGGGTGCTCGCAAAGGACGAGAGCCGCCGTGCACGTCTCGGCACGGTGCTTTACAATCTGCTTGAAGTCATCCGCATCGGAGCGGTCCTGCTGACTCCCTTTATGCCCGCGACCTGCAAGAGCATTTTCTCACAGCTGGGCACGGATATTGACACATATGGATCCCTTGAGCATTTCGGCGCGCTTGAAAGTTTAAAGAGCGTGGGAGAAAGCGCAATGCTGTTCTCCAGGATAGATGAAGCGAAAATGCTCGAAGTTGTCAATGCTGAGGTAGAAGCCGCAAAAGCACAGGCTGCCGCAGTCAAGAAGGCGCAGGAAGCTTCCGCAAGACCCGAAGGCATTGCCGAGA
Source organism: uncultured Eubacteriales bacterium (assembly GCA_900555345.1). The sequence goes on along the minus strand of USKS01000129.1, from coordinate 4,255 downwards.
TCGGCATTGACGAATTTATGAACGTTGAGCTGCGTACGGCGCAGATAACTGCGTGCGAAAAAGTGCCGAAGGCGAAAAAGCTTCTGAAGCTCACCGTTGATCTGGGATACGAGACAAGACAGGTAGTCTCCGGGATCGCTAAGTTCTATGAGCCCGACTCTCTTATCGGCAAAAAGATAATACTTGTCGCAAACCTTAAGCCCGCCGTGCTTTGCGGAATAGAATCAAACGGAATGATCCTTGCCTCCGGCGAGGACACCGTGCGAGTCGTATTCCTTGACGGTGAAACACCTCTCGGCGAGAGAGTCCGATAAAAATACGGCATCAGTCCCGACACGCGCTGTCGGGGCTGATTTCTGTTTCATTATTTTAAGGAAATAATACGGATATGAAGCTTTTTGACACTCACACCCACTATTTTGACAGTCGCTTTGACGATGAATATCCCGGCGGAGCCAAAGCCGCGATTGAGGCTTCCCGTGCCGCGGGCGTCGTAGGATTTATAAACTGCGGAACGGATATTGAATCCTCCAAAAAGGCGCTGCGGCTCGCGTGGGAGAATTCCGATATGTATGCCGCCTGCGGGCTTCACCCCGAGGACTCCGAGCGCTTTGCCGATGATCTTGAAGGCACGGTCTCTGCCATATGCGAGCTGCTCGGCGACGAAAAAGCCGTCGCCATGGGCGAGATAGGACTGGACTATCACTGGGATATTGACAGAGACGTGCAGCAAAGATCGTTTGATATGCAACTCAGCGCCGCCGCATCTCTTGGGATACCCGTAATTGTTCACGACCGCGAGGCGCACGGCAGGACGCTTGAAACCGTAAAAAATCATCCCGGGGTCGTTGGCGTTATGCACGGTTTTTCCGGCAGTGCCGAGACCGCTCTTGAATACGTTCGTCTCGGCTGGTACATTGCCTTCGGCGGGCCCGTAACATACAAGAACGCCGAAAACGTGCGCGCCGCCTGCCGTGCCGTTCCACGCGACAGGCTGCTTATAGAAACGGACTGCCCATATCTGCCGCCCGTACCGTACCGCGGCAAGGTAAATATCTCTGCTTATATGACCTATACACTCGACGCAATGGCAAAAGCCCGCGGCGAGGAGTCGGAGGAACTCGCGGCAGCGATGCTTGAGAATACGCAGAGGCTTTTCGGCATAAAGCTCTGACTGATAGGCGCTTCTCACGTCACGCGGCAGCATGGCTTTGACACTTTCTGAGAGGATCAGCATGGCGCTTCCCCGCCGATTTGCGCAGTGCCAATTTTTCTGTCTTTTTCCCGATGGCGACCGACGATATACTGATATATAAAAACCGCATGGCAGGCTTGCCATGCGGTTTTATCATATAAATCAAATCAAAGTTTTACTTCGGATCTTGCTTTTTTTCTGTTCTCTATTGCTTTCCATATCGCGTTGACAATTACAACCGCAAGGACAGCATTTACAGTGCCCAGCAGCGCGCCCGCAATAACATCCGTGGGAAAATGTATGTAGAGATACAGTCTTGAAAGCGCAACGCTTACCGCGATAACAAGCGCGGGAATGCCGAAACGCTTGTCGCGTATCATGAGAACGACCGCGCTCTCAAAGGACGCAAGGGTGTGCCCCGAGGGGAACGAAGCGTCCGAAGGCGCTTTTACAAGCAGCTGATCCTTCAGCATCCGCGCGCCCTCAAGATCGTACGGACGCACACGACCGAAAACGTTTTTAAGTATGCCGTTGCCGATGATAAGTCCCAGAACAAGCGCGACACCCATGGTAATCCCCGCTTTGCGGGTGCGCTTGAAAAACAGCATAAGGACCGCAACGCATATCCAGAATATGCCGCCGTCGCCGAGATGAGTGACAAGGGAGAAAAACACGTTCAGAAACGGGCAGACAATGTTGTCCTGTATCCAATTCAGAACGGAAACATCCCAGTTCTGAATCACGTCGGGAAAATAAGGTACCATTAAAATATCCTCCTCTGTTTTATCAGTTCTGACTCATATCGTATATGAGATACTTACCGCCTGCATTGCGCAGATAGATAGTAAGATCAAGAAAATCCTTGTAGTCCGAGCTGCCTCTGCGGTGCAGAATGTGAGTAAAGCTTACGCGGCAGGAGAATGTATTGTCGTCGTATCTTACATACTCCGATGTTTCCTCGTTCGCAAACTCATAGCTCGTATATTCTATAACAAACATGTTCTCAACCGTGCGGATGTCCTCGTAAAGCTCGGACGAGGGGTCGAAATACCCCTTTATCTGACCGAAGCCCATTACCGCAACGGAGGAATCGTACTGCATATATACGGCGTATTTTTTGATAGCCTCAAGCACGTAGTCGTTATACTCGCTCTTCAGCGCTTCATCGCTGTTAAGCTCTACCGTATAAACGCCTGTTTTTTCGCTTTTGACCTCGGCTGCGGCACCGCCCGCGTCTGTTGCGGTAACCTCCGGCGTTGCAATAAGTCCCGTTACCTTATACTTCTCGCAAAGCGTGCCCGTAACTCCGTCGGGCATATGATCGCAGGACGGGGTTTTTATATCCTTTTCGGTTATGTAGCTCTCCCCTGCCTCGACGCCGTTTACAAACACTTTATAGCCCTTGGGGGCAGTAACGGTGACTGCCGATTTGGAGCCTGTATACACCTCAAAATCTCCCGCCTTGTATTCCTTGAACTTGGATTTTGAAGATGTGTCCTCGGTGAGCAGGAACGAAGCGATCTTAGCGTCTCCCGCCTTGACTATATACTTATATGTGGATTTATCTGCGGAAGAAACTCTCATATATTCAAGAGTTTTGCCGTCTGTCGCCTCTTTGAGGTAGGCTACAACGTTTTCACGCGTTTCAAACTGAGACGAGCCGGAGTTTTCGCACATATCAATGTACTTTTCGGCGTCGAAGTTTGCAAACACGCTGTCAAATGTCTCTTTAGCAAGATGCTTTGGCTGAGCGTTCTCATAGCCGCGCATCCAGTTTATCAGCACAAATACGCCGATGATAAGTGCAACCGCAAACAGCGCAAGGATCACAAAATAGATCTTCCAGAAAACAGATTTTTTTGCTGCCATCTTTCAAGCCCTCCTTACGCCTCGGGCTTTACCATGAAGAATGTGGGAATTCTTCTCGGGTTGGTAAACGCCTTGTAGTTGTTGACAAGTCCCTGAAGCTGATATTCGTCAAGAGTGGATTTGTCTATATCGTACTTATCGTAATAATCACGGTAGAACATCATTGCGGACGATCCTCCGTCCAGCATTCCCGCGGATACAGCACCATAGGATACCATAAGGTCTATCATATCGTTGTGGGTCGCTCCGAGGCTTGATGCGGTTCTGCCGTCGGTCACTATCATGATGACTGTGCCGTCGTCGCGCTGACCTATCGCCGTACGCTGAGATGTGCCCGTGTTGCCGTCCTGATAATAGAACTTCAGATCGTCGCCGTTGCGCTCTATAAGGGTATTACCGGTCTGGAACGAGACCGCATCGCGTATGCCGAGCTCCGTTGCCTCTTTCTGTGTCATGCCCTCGCGCACAACGAATTTATTGTCGGCGGTAAAGCCCATAAACGTTTTTTTCGAGCGGTCGTCGAAAACGCATTTGCCCATGGAGAATGTAAGTCCCAGAGGCGCATATCCCGAGCCGTGACCGCCGTTGTCAAGAAACTCGCCGCCGTTTATGCAGGCAACCGCCCCGTAACGGTCGGCTGCCTGGAAAATGTTGACGCCCGCAGTCGCGTTTGAAAAGTCGTCGGTAGACGTTCCGACAAATACGCGGGTGGGGTCTTTGACAAGCAGAACATACGCCTTATAGGTCGAGCCGTTTACGGTTTCAAAAATCATGCCGTCCTTGGCATTTGCCCACTCGTCCTCGGTGATGACCTTGTTGTCGTCGCCGTAGTCGTCAATGGAGACAATATCCTCAACGACCTTTTCGCTGTCGGCAAGGATAGCGGAGACCTTGTCCTTGGAAAGTACAAGATACGGCACCCACTTTGTGGCGCTCGCCTGCATTGCGGAGTTCACAAGCAGATTGCGCACGGTCTCGCTGGGACCGTAGGCAACGCACAGAAGCGCGGAATAAACGGTCACTATGACCATGAGAAGCGCCGTGAGCACAACGAACATACCGCGTCCGATATATCTGCCGACGCCTTTGCCGCCGCTTCTTTTTGAGGAGCGGAAGTTCAGGGGCTTTTGCTGAGGCGCTTTCTTTCTTGCCGCACCGGTGTCCACGACGTCAACTCTGCCGCCGTTATCG
>USKS01000128.1 GCA_900555345.1 uncultured Eubacteriales bacterium | reverse complement strand
GCGGCATCCCCCGCGGAAGGATCACCGAGATATACGGTCCCGAATCCTCCGGTAAAACGACTATCGCTCTGCACTGCATTGCTGAGGTTCAGAAGCTGGGCGGCGAAGCCGCGTTTATCGACGCGGAGCACGCTCTTGACCCCGTTTACGCCAAGAATCTCGGCGTCAACATAGACGATCTTCTCGTTTCGCAGCCGGACTCCGGCGAGCAGGCGCTTGAAGTCTGCGAGGCGCTTGTGCGCAGCGGCGCTATTGACATTGTGGTCATCGACTCCGTTGCGGCGCTTGTTCCCCAGGCGGAGATCGAGGGCGACATGGGCGCTTCCCACGTGGGTCTGCAGGCGCGCCTTATGTCCCAGGCTCTGAGAAAGATCTCCGGCGCGGTCGCAAAGACGAACTGCATTGTTATTTTCATCAACCAGCTGCGCGAAAAGGTGGGCGTTATGTACGGCAACCCCGAGACCACCACAGGCGGTCGCGCGCTCAAGTTCTACGCTTCCGTGCGCATTGACATCCGCAAGGGCGAAACGCTGAAGAACGGCGCCGACCCCTACGGCAACCATGTAAAGTGCAAGATAGTAAAGAACAAGGTGGCTCCCCCCTTCAAGGTTGCGGAATTTGACATTCTCTACGGCAAGGGTATTTCCAAGGCGGGCGAGATACTGGACATGGGCGTTGACTGCGGCATTATCGAAAAGAGCGGATCGTGGTTCTCCTACAACGGCGAGCGTCTCGGTCAGGGACGCGACAGCGCGAGAAATCTTATTGAGAGCGACGAGGCGCTTGCCGCTGAGCTTGAAGCCAAGATCGCTGCCGCGGGCAAAGCGGAAACAGCCGAGAACGCCGACGACGATCTTGACGAGGAAGATCTGGACATCCGCCTTCTGAACATGGATCTCGACGACGAGCAGTAAAGTGTTTATAATGCGAGGCTCCGCCTCGCGCTCCGACATGAAGGAGTGTGTATATGTGGGGCGCTGCCCCACACCCCGCTCGGGTACTTTTTTGGGAAAAAGAACCCTAAGAACCCGAAAAACCCGAGAAAGGGTAAAGGAAAAAGGCGAGGTGCGGCGGAAGACCGTATGTAAGTACGGGCTTTTCGCAAAAGCAGGACGGCATAGACCGCTGCGCCGCCCGAGTTGAGATTTATTCCCACCTTGGGACGTGCTTTGAAAAGAGCTCCCGAGACCCGAAAAAACCGAGAAAGGGTAAAGGAAAAAGGCGAGGCGACGGAATGTCTGTCTGTGCGACCTTTCCGAAGCGGGGCTTGTGTTGCAAGCGCTGCGCTGCGCCTCATACCGCGCCGAAGGAAAAGGATATGTGCGCGCTGCCGCGCCCATTCACCGCACGGTGTGCGGTAAGCGGCTTTATGCCGCGTACGAACAACAAATTATCAGGGAGACCGTCGATTGAAATGCCTAAGCATTGCGTTTTCCTCCTTTCGCAACATTGCCGACGAAAAATGCGAATTTTCGGACGGTGCAAATCTGCTTTGGGGCAAAAACGCGCAGGGAAAATCGAATATTCTTGAGGGGATCTACTTTTTCGCCCGCGGGCGGTCGTTCCGCGGTGCAAAGGAAAAGGACATGATCTCCTTCGGAGAGTCTGCGGCGCGTCTTTCGCTTGACTTCAGGCGTGACGGCGACAAGGGCGCCGTCAATCTCTCGGCTTATCTGCCGCAGAGCGGCAAGAAGGTACTTTGCCGCGGGGGTGCAAAGCTCTCCGGCACAAAAGAAATGATAGGCAATTTTCGCGCGGTTCTGTTCTGTCCCGCCCATCTTACGCTTGTAAGCGGCGGCCCCGCGCTGCGGCGCAATTTTCTTGATATTGCCCTCTCTCAGCTTTATCCCGCCTATCTTGACTCCCTTTCGCGCTACAACCGCGCGCTGCATCAGCGCAACGCGCTTATAAAGCAGGCTCAGAGCGCTGCGGTCGATTCCTCTCTCTGGGAGATATATGCGGATCAGCTTTCATCCCTCTCAGCCGACATTGCCTCGCGCAGGCTGTCCTACATGACAGAGCTTTCGGGCTATGTGGAGGCGCTGTTTGACAGCATGACGGTGGGCGCGGAAAAGCCCGGGCTTATATACACCACCGTACTTGAAAAAGAGCACGGCGGAGATGAAGAGATCATATCGGACGGCCGCGAGCGGCTGCGTGCTCTGCTTTGCGACAACATTCAGAGAGAGATCGCGTACGGCTCAACGCTGTACGGCGTTCACAAGGATGATTTTTCCGTAATGCTTTGCGGCAGAGAGGCAAAGCTGTATGCCTCCCAGGGGCAGCAGCGCAGTCTCGCTCTCGCCATGAAGCTTGCGGAGGGAGAAATGTCCCGCGCCGCGGGCGGTGAGTATCCCGTTTTTCTTTTGGACGATGTCCTCAGCGAGCTTGACGAGGGGCGCCGCGGCTTTGTCATATCAAAGCTTTGCGGTCGGCAGATCATCATTACATCGTGCGAGCCGGACGCACTTACGAAATATTCCGGAACATCACGTCTCATATGTGTGGAGAACGGTATGATAAAGGACGTCTGACTTTACGGCGTCTCAGAAAGGTTATATTATATGTATTACAGAATCACGGACATTAACGAAACAAGGGCGGGCATCTCCGCCGAGATCACCGCGATCGGGGATGCGGACGAGAGCGTAGTTCTGCTTTTCAAGCCGTCTCTTTGGTTTGATCTCGGGCTTTCTTCGGGAGACGAGATAGATGAGGACAAGCTTTCAGAGCTGCGGCACGCCGCGGATTTCAGCCGCGCCATCGCGCGCGCCGAGGGTATGCTGGCGTCCTCCGACTACAGCCGTCAGCGGCTCATATCCCGACTTTTGCACTACAAGCTGCCCCGTGATATCTGCGAGGAATGTGCCGACTACATGGTCGAGCACGGCTACATAAAAGAGGACGAGCAGGCGCGCCGCATTACGAAGTTTTTCTGCGTGCGAAAGCACTGGGGCAAAAAGCGTATCGCCGCCGAGCTTATGGGCAGAGGGTATGAACGGCGCGTTATATTTGCCGCGCTCGACACTGTGAGCGAGGATGAGTATTTTGACTCTCTCATGTCTCTTGTGGAGAAAAAATACGCCGAGCCCGCTGAGGGCGACGAGCGGCAGAAGCGCATTGCCGCGCTGTCCCGTCTGGGATTTTCGTTTGCGGACATAGACCGCGCTCTGCGTCAGGCAGAGGAATTATACAAGGAGAGCACCGTTTGCGATGACTGAATCACAAAGAAGTAAATACAAGGTAGGCTTCGTTTCTCTGGGATGCGCAAAGAACCTTTGCGACACAGAGGTCATGCTGCATCATCTTATGGAGGCGGGATATCAGATCACGCCCGAGGAGACCGAGGCGGACGCCGTTATTATAAACACCTGCGCGTTTATTGAAAGCGCGAAAAAAGAATCTATCGACAATATTCTCGACATAGCCTGGCTGAAAAAGCACGGCAAGCTGCGCGCACTTATAGTAACGGGCTGTCTTGCCGAGCGTTACCGTCAGCAGGTCATGGACGAGATGCCCGAGGTGGACGCCATACTTGGTGTGGGTGCCATACACAAAATAACGGAGGCGCTTGACGCGTCCCTCAGCCGCGGCGCGGGACAGGCAAAATACTGCTGTCTCGACGACAAGGAGAGCGCCTCTCTCGGCGGAGACAGGGTCATAACCACGGGCGAGGTCAGTGCTTACATAAAGATCGCCGAGGGGTGCAACAACCGCTGCACCTACTGCGCCATTCCGTCCATCCGCGGAAAACTTCGCTCCCGCAGTATTGAAGATATTGTGGCAGAGGCGAAAAACCTTAACGAAATGGGCATAAAAGAGCTTGTGGTCATTGCGCAGGACACCACCGTATACGGCAAGGATCTTTACGGTGAGTACCGTCTGCCCGAGCTTTTGCGCGCCATAACGGACGCGACGTCCATCCCGTGGATACGCATACTGTACTGCTATCCCGACAAGATCACGGACGAGCTTATTGAAGAAATGCGGACGAACAGCCGCATTGTGCACTACATAGATCTACCCATACAGCATATAAGCGACAAGGTGCTTCGCGCCATGAACCGTCACGGCGACTCCACCTGCATAAAGGACGCAATCGCGCGTCTGCGCGCCGCCATACCGGACATTGTCATCCGCACGACTGCCATAGTGGGCTTCCCCGGCGAGACCGAGGAGGATTTCAACGAGCTTTGCGATTTTGTCGCGGCGACGAAGTTTGAGCGTTTCGGCGCGTTCCCCTACTCCCGAGAGGAGAACACTCCCGCCGCGGAGATGCCGGATCAGATAGACGAGCAGACAAAGCAGGACCGCTACGACATTATAATGAAATGTCAGATGCGCGTAAGCGAGGAGTTCAACGAGGGACTTCTGGGCAGCACCGTTCGCGTTCTGTGCGAGGGCTTTGACCCCGTTTCGGAGTCGTATTACGGCAGAACGTACCGCGACGCCGCCGAGATCGACGGCAAAATTTGGTTTGCGTCGAAGAAAAAGGTAAACGCGGGCGATTTTGTTGACGTGCGCGTTACCGACATTATGGACTACGATCTGGTCGGCGAGGCGCTGTAAAATATGATCCATGCTGCAACGCTGTTTTCTGGTTCCTCCGGAAACAGCACGCTTTTATACACTGAAAAAACCGCGGTGCTTATAGACGCGGGCCGCAGCTGCAAGGCGGTATGCACCTCTCTTGCGGCGCTGGGCAAGACGCTTTCCGACATTGACGCCGTATTTGTGACCCATGAGCACAGCGATCACATAAGCGCTTTGGATGTAATGCTGCGAAAGCGGCGTATCCCGGTGCACGTTACGGCAGCGAGTGCCGCGGAGCTTTGCAAAGTTCCTGCAGCCGCGGCGTGCGCCGTCATCCACGACGCGCCGTATTTCAGCGAAGCCGTAGGCGACATGGTGATAAATGCTTTTCCTCTCCCCCACGACAGCAGATGTCATGTGGGATATGTTGCCGTCGATGCGGACGGCGACAGGGCGGGCGTTGCCACCGACATGGGGCGGATCACTCCCGAGGCTCGCTCGGCGCTTTCCGGCTGCCGACAGGTGGTGACGGAGGCAAATCACGATGTGGAGATGCTCAGGTGCGGCAGGTATCCGTATGCTTTGAAAAAGCGGATCCTTTCCGGCACGGGGCATCTTTCGAATGATGACTGCGCCGTTTGGTGCAGGCTTCTCGCCGAAGGCGGCACGCGGGCTATCATCCTCGCCCATCTG
>USKS01000127.1 GCA_900555345.1 uncultured Eubacteriales bacterium | reverse complement strand
AATGAAAACTGTAAAATTCGGTCTTGTCGGCTGCGGCCTTATGGCAAGAGAGTTCGCTTCCGCCGCCGCACGCTGGTGCCATTTCACTCAGGATATTCCGCGCCCCGAGATCGTCGGCATATGCTCCGTCGTTCCCGCGGAAATGGAGTGGTTCAAAAAGAATTTTCCCGATATAAAATACTGCGTTTCCGACTACAAAGAGCTTCTTGACAAGGACGAGATCGAAGCTATATACTGCGCGGTCCCCCACAACCTGCACGAGCAGTTCTATATCGACATTATAAAGAGCGGCAAAGCGCTTCTCGGCGAAAAGCCCTTCGGTATCGACAAAAAGGCAAACGACAATATACTCAAAGCATATCATGAGACTCCCGGCGCGTTCGTACGCTGCTGCAGCGAGTTCCCCTACTACCCCGCTATGCAGACCATGATAAATTGGTACAGAGAGGGCAAGTTCGGCAAGGTTCTTGAGATCCATGCAGGATTCAACCACTGCAGCGACATGGACCTCAACAAGCCCATCAACTGGAAGCGCATGGTCAAATTCAACGGCGAGTACGGCTGCCTCGGAGATTTGGGCATACACACCCAGCACGTTCCCTTCCGTCTCGGCTTCAAGCCCACTACCGTTCGCGCGCACTTCTCCAATATCGTAAAAGAGCGTCCCGACGGCAAGGGCGGCACAGTTCCCTGCGACACGTTTGACAACTGCACACTGTTCTGCACAACGCTCAACTCCGACGGCGACGAGATACCTATGACCCTCGAAACAAAGCGTATGTGCCCCGGCTCCACCAACCGTTGGTTCTTTGAGATCTACGGCATGGAGTGCAGCGCACGCTTCTCCAGTGACGACGCAAACGCTTTCTACTATACATCCTCATGGGGCAAGGAGCAGTCCTGGAACCGTATCATAATCGGCTACAAGCCCATGCTCCCCACCATCACGGGTCCCATTTTCGAGTTCGGATTTGTTGACGCTATCCAGCAGCAGATAGGCGCATTCATGCTTGAGTATGCAGGCGAGAAGGTTCCCTTCGGTCTGTTCACTCCCGAAGAGACCGCGCTGTCTCACACTCTGGCGACCGCAGCGCTCAAGTCTCATTACAACCGCACGGTCGAAGTTATCGACTGACGGCACCACCAAAAAGCATAAAGAGCAGGCTGCCGCCGAGCGGCAGCCTGCTCAGCTTATAAGCGTATTTACCGGCATTTCAACTCGGCGCGGCTAAAATAAGCGCCGACGAAGACCGCAAAAACTCAAAAGCGCAAACGAAAGGACATAAAATGTCACTTATAACAAGAGCTATCACAGTCGACGGCAGCGCAAGGATGATACTTGCCGAGACCACCGAGCTTGTGCAGAAAGCAGCCGACATACACAACACATCAAAGACAATGACAGCCGTTCTCGGCAGATCTCTCACGGCAGCGGCGCTCATGGGCTGCCTGCTTAAGGACAAAGACAACAGCCTGACTCTTCAGATAAACGGCAACGGTCCCGCCGGGCGCATCGTCTGCGTATCAGACTACAAGGGAAATGTGCGCGGTTATGCCGAAAATCCCGAAGTCGAGCTTATGCCGAACGCCCGCGGAAAGCTTGACGTAGGCGGTGCCGTGGGACACAAGGGCAGTCTTATCGTTATAAAGGATATGGGCATGGGCGAGCCGTATGTGGGCACGTGTCCTCTTGTTGACGGTGAGATCGCCGACGATGTTACCAAATATTTCGCCGTAAGCGAGCAAACGCCGACCGTCTGCGCACTGGGAGTCAGGGTCGATCAGAACCGCAAGTTGCTTGCCGCGGGCGGATTTCTCGTACAGCTGATGCCCGGCGCCGATGAAAGCGTTATTTCGGCAATAGAGCGCAACATTGCAACCATATCCTCCGTTTCCGCCATGATACAGAACAAAATGAGCGCCGACGAAATATTTGCCGCAGTTCTTGACGGCACAGCATACGAGACCTTTGACGAGTTTGACATTGACTATGTCTGCACCTGCTCGAGAGAAAAGTATCTCTCAGCCATTGCGGGCCTTTCCGCAGGGGATGTGAAAGAGCTTGTAAGCGAGGATAAGCCTATTGAGGCTGTCTGCCGCTTCTGCAACAAAAAGTACGAGTTCACCTGTGAGGAAGTGCTCAGAGAATACGCAAAGAAAAAGAGCAAATAAGTTTATTATCCCCCGGCTGCGCCGGAGGGTTGCCCTGCGGCGCACTATATAAAAATCGCCCGTATGCTTTTGCATACGGGCATTTTTTCGTCCGGCGGACTTCCTGACCGTCAATTTCTGCTTTTGTCGGGACGCGCGGACAGAATATACGCGTTCATCTTAAATCCGTATTTCTCATACAGCCCCACGGCATCGTTTCCGCACACGACCTTAACATTTATTTTTCGGACGCCGAGGCGCTCAAACTCCGCCATTGCCCAATCCATAAGTATGGCGCCGTATCCCTTTTTGCGGTATTCTTCAAGTACAAAGAGATAGTCGAGCCATCCTTCGTCACCACAAAAGCTTATTTTGGCAAAACCCGCAGCGCAGCCTTCGACTTCAGCTACAACAGCTTCGGCGCTGCCTGCCGACACGCTTTCGAAAAATTCTTCTATAACTTTGTCGGAAGGCTTTCTCGGATAATCTCCCGCGAAATTCAGCGACACCCTGTTGTGGTGCGCCGCAAGTGCCTCAAGGCACGCCGAAAGCGCCGCACGGTCGCCGACCGCGGCAGGTCTTATTATGCAGTTGTTCTCTTTTCTCTCTTCTATGTCATCTCACCCGGTGTGCCCGTATCCGCACCGTCGCGCGGGCAACATTTCCTATCAAAAAGCCTATCAAAAAGGCATCGAAGCTGTCGCTTTGATGCCTTTTAAATTTTTGAGTATTATCTGCCCGTCGGAGACAGCGCTTTTTCAAAGTACGCAGCGCCTGTCGCCGTTCAGATGGATCTCAGGATATCAGACATCTGCTCACGCTTTGCGTACATATCCTGCGCAAGCTTCAGCTGGCACCTGGTTCTTACAAGGTTGTGATTCTCGTAGTTCGTCTTGAAATACTTGTCGCCCGTAATATAGTCGTCCAAAAAGCGGGAGGCAAGCTCGATCGTGATGGAAAACGCGCCGAGCACCATGCTGTCCACCTCAAGCGGGGTCAGCGAATCGCGCACAAACGGGATGTATCCTTCCGCAAACGCTCTGAACTTTTCGAGATCAAGGCCGACCTTGTCGGTATCCGGCTCATCCTCCTCAGCGGTATTTGCCGCAAAGCGAACGGCATCGCCGAAATCGTACATCGCCATGCCGGGCATGACCGTGTCAAGGTCTATGACCACAAGCGGCTTTTTTGTACGGCGGTCGAAAAGCACGTTGTTGGATTTGGTGTCGTTATGGGTAACGCGGGGCGGAAACATTCCTTTTTCAAACATATCCGTAAGCTGCTCCGCGTACTCCGCAACACTTTTTATGTAGTCAAGCTCTTCCCTGACACTCTCAACTCTCCCCACGGGATCCTCGTCGGCGTCAGCAAAAAGCTTATCAAGACGCTTTTTCGTGTTGTGAAAGTCAGGTATCGTCTCATACAAAAGAGACGCGTCAAAGTCGGAAAGCTGAGTCTGGAACCTGCCGAAAGCCTCTCCCGTGTATCTGACGACCGTCAGATCGTCGCTGCTGTTGTACGTAACGGAATCGACGTAGTTCATAACGCGCCAGCATTCGTTTTCACCGCAGAGGTAGTAGTTTGCACCGTCCTCCGTATGGTGAAAATGCAGGCATACGCCGCCGTCGCTCTTTTTGCTTATATGCCGGGTGACCCGGTCGATATTCTCCATAATCTGACCCGGGTTTTTGAAAACGTATGTATTTATTATCTGGAAAAGGTAGCTTTTTATATCTCCGTCGGACTGGATATAGTCCACCTTGAAGGTCTTGTTGATGTTTCCGTTTGCAATGGGGTTATATGAATAAAGCGTTCCGGGCAAACGAAATATTTTTCCCACGGTTTTAAGCTTTGCGGTATACATATTGCCTCCGATACGAAAAAACAACTGACACCTTTCGTTCTTTAACAATCAATGTCAGTGCTCGCATATTTTGTCTTATTATTATATACCAAAAGCGACGTTTTGTCAATAGCTGCGATATTATATATAAGTTTCCGTCTTTTTCGGACATGCTTTTCAGAAATAAAAAGGGCAAGAAAAAAGAGGCGGAATTCGCCTCTTTTTTCAAAAAAATCAAATTCAGTGCTGCTGACAACCGTTGGGGCAGCCACCCTTGTTTGCATCGTAGCGGGTGCCGCAAACGGTGCAGAATCTGTAAAGCGGTTCGGGCTCGGGCTCGGCAACGGGCTCTTCAGCTTCAGGCTCTTCATTTGCTGCGGGAGCAGCGGTGCAGGTGCTGCAATCTGCGCCTGCGGAAAGCTTTTTGTTGATGTCCATAACGTTCTTAACAAGCAGAACGAACAGCATAATAACTTCGTATGTAAGTCTTATTGCAATAGGACCGCCTATCATGATAAGGAGGCCGTAGTATCCGTACCAGTGAATGGTAGACGCAGTGCCCCAATATCCGCCGACCTTAACGAAGGAGAACAGCATGAGAAAACCGAAGATAAGAGCAAAGGCAGTTGCAAAAACGTACAATGCCTTCAGTATTTTCTCGATAAACAGGGTCTTGAAGTTCAGAATATCGGAAACTGTGCCGAGAAACTTGTTAAGCTTCGGTCGCTTTGCCTCAGGCAGAAGGAAAATAAAAGCTGCAATCGTTGCGCCGACTGCAAGCACTGCGGCGATAATTGCAAACACGGGAAAAACAGAAAGTGAAGAAACTGGCATATGTAAATACCTCCAAAATATTTGTTAATATAATCATAACAATTACTGCACCGTTTGTCAATAGCGGTCGGACAATTTAGCGTCCGTTGCTGCCGAATGTCTTGCAGAATCGAAAGGCTGTCCTGCATGTAATGAATATATAACTTTAGTAAAAAGCGTTCAATTGCCCCGCAAAGAACTCTTGCGAACTTTTTTCAAAGTCTCAACAGCTCGGATATACGGCGTTTTTTCGTTCTGCGCAAAGCCGCAGCATATCTGTATCTGATGACGGAACGTATCCTCAAGCAGCGAACCGTTTGCAAAAAGCGAAACTGCCTTGCTTTATGGGCTCGGTGGCGGAAATGTCGAATGGGTTCGACCCCGAACCGTTACTTTCATAAATCGAAAGCCCCTCCCCTTCGGGAGCGGCTTCGCTTTATGG
>USKS01000126.1 GCA_900555345.1 uncultured Eubacteriales bacterium | reverse complement strand
TGAAAAAAAACGAAGTGCCGCGCACTTCGTTTTTTTACACAAATATTTGAGATTATTAACAAAAAAGTCTAAATAATACTTGCATTTATAGTTAAAATGCAGTATAATATAGTCACACAGAAAGCTGTGCAAACTTCATTTACACACGGAGGTAAATTTAAATGCTTAAACTGATAGTCGGAGTTAAAGGAACCGGAAAGACAAAACATCTCATTGAGCTTGTAAGCCAGGCGCTTTCCGCCACAAACGGTGACGTTGTTTGTATAGAAAAGGGAGATAAACTGAAATTTGACGTCAACTACCGCTGCCGCCTCGTTGATACAGAAGCTTTCGGTATCGCAGATGCCGCTTCTCTCTATGGATTTGTTGCGGGTATTCTCGCAAGCAACCACGATGTTACCGATCTGTTCATAGATTCCGCACTTAAGATATGCAAAGAGGACACCGCTGCGTTCGATAAGTTCCTTGATAAAGTAAACGATATAACCTCTGCAAATGAAGTAAACCTTGTGATGACGGCATCTATCCCAGCCGAAAACATTACGGAGACAATGCATAAGTATATCTGACAAAACCTATAATCTGCGGGCATATGTACGTAGACGTACATATGCCCGCACTTTTGTGTTTTAATGATGAAACGGAGAAACACATGGTGATCGAAACAGAAAGGCTGCGGCTGGTTCAGCTGAGTGCCGAGCAGCAGCTCGCGTGGGCAAACGGTGATGACTGCGTCGAAAAAGAGCTTGGCTGTACATACAGAGCGGAGATAGTGGACGCAGAATTTGCCGATATTCTGCGCACGGTGTGCGAAAAGCACGGCGGGTGCGGAGAGAAGTGGCTCTGGCACGGCTTTTTTTGGCTGATTGAAAAGGAAAGCGGATATGTTGTCGGCTCTGCCGACTACAAAAACGAGCCTGACGGCGAGGGTAAAGTCGAAATAGGCTACGGTCTGGGCGAGGATTTTCGCGGGCGCGGATATATGAGCGAGGCGGTCGACGCCATGTGCGAATATGTGCTGAATATTGACGGCGTTACTGCCGTCGTCGCCGACACCGAAAAGTGGAATGCTGCCTCGGAGCGTGTTCTTGAAAGATGCGGATTTGAGATTTTCAACGAAGATAAAGAGCTTAAATACTGGAAACGCGAAAAAGAGAGCGAGGATCAGGCGATGCAGCGCCGCTTTTGGCAGCGGTATCTGAGAAGCGCGGGGCTCTCTCCTGATGAAAAGCCGTGCGATGTCTTCTGCTTTGATATAACCCGTCAGTCGGCGTCTCACCTTTTGTCGCTTGTCATGTCCGGGAAAAAGACCGCTACGTCAAGCGCATATCCAAGCTATATTGCCGAGGATGAGCCGTTGCCGAAGTTGGGGGACAGAAGCATTGTCACCGATTTTGACGGCGTTCCGTACTGCGTTATAGAAACGACGGCGGTGACCCTTATACCCTTCGGCAAAATGACCTTTGATGTCTGCCGCCGCGAGGGTGAGGACGAATGCCTTGAAACATGGGTCGAAAAGCACACTGCCTTCTTCGCGGAGGACAGCAAGGAAGTCGGATACGTTTTCGACGGCGATATGCCGGTCGTTTTCGAGGATTTCCGCCTTGTTTATAAGAAAAGGGAATATGTGCCGGACGGCACGGAGAATTGAATAATTGCATATAAAAAACAGACGCTTTTTCAAAAGCGTCTGTTTTTTATGTGTCATGAGAAATACTTCGAGCCGTTGGGGAGACGGAAGACTCATATCCCGTATCTGAAAACCGCGACTTCGCGCATGCCGCTTTTATACATATCGTTGTATTCGGGCAGCTTTGCGGTCTCAATATACTCGCCGCCGAGAATCTCGCAGGTACGGCGCGACGGCAGATTGTCGGGGCGGCAGGTTATAAATACATGATCCATGCCCAGCATTTTCGCGGCTGTGAACAAAAGGCGGCTCGCTTTTGCGGCATAGCGGTGCCCGCGGAAATTCTCAAAAATCTCGTAACCTATGTTTCCGCCGTAGTAAGTGTTTTCGTTGTGCCCCGCGCGCAGCGCGCATCTGCCGAGCTCGGTGCCGCCGGCGGCGACGTTGGCGCCGCTATGGGCGCATACGGTGAATTTATACGATGGTACATGGTTCTTTTCGGGGTCTGCGGGGGAGGCGCTGTCAAGGCGCAGGGTTATCTCCCCGTCGCAAAGTCCGTCAAGACGTGAGGGCTCGATGTCAAGCGGGCTGGCAATGTCTATCAGTATATCGCAGTCGCCGCTTTTCAGCGCGTTGAAGCTGTGGCGGACGCCGACGGCATACACTCCGTTTTTCATGGCGGCGTGCAGCGTGGGAGCAAAGTCCTCAAATATAATGCAGTCGCTCTGCGCCGCGCCAAGGTATTTTTCGGTGTCGGCAAGAACGTCGATCTTGTTATACGGCTTGTCCGCAACGGAAATAAATTCCGTAATTTTTCCGTAGTCTACCGTTTCGCGAAAACGGTCCAGTACGCTTTCGCGCTGGCTTGTAAGGGCGATAAAGCGGGCATTTGGGAAAAATGCCTCAAGCTGACGGTAAAACGGCGCGGTCTTCATGCCCCTTTCGGCGACGACGTTGAACAGCTCGTCAATTCTGTGCCGAAAAAACGCCGCGTCGTCAAAATCAGTGCGCTTTTTCTCCTTCAGCAGAGCATATATTTCCGTTTCGGGATGCCCCACATAGCAGCGGAGAAATTCTTCTTCGGTAACGCTTTGACCGGGGCAGAACGCTTCCACCGTGCGCCGATAGGCTTCAAAGTGGCACGGCTCGGTGTCGGTGACGGTTCCGTCAAGATCGAAAATAAACAGTTTTTTGTTTTTTGGTAGGGTGTCAAATTGCATCGCAGATTTTATGCTCCGAAATCAAAAACGGTGGTTTTTGAGTATTTTTCGCCGGGGCGAAGTATGGTGTCGGTTATGCCGGGACAGTTTACGGCGTTTGGCATGACCTGTGTTTCAAGGCATACGCCCATATGGTCATGACTTTTATATTTTCCGTAAAACGGCGGATTGTCCTCGCCTATCATGTTGCCCGTATAAAGCTGTATACAGGGAAGATCGGTATATATGTCCATCTTTCTGCCGCTTTGAGGGTCGGACAGCCTGCCGGCATGACGCAGCGTTCCGTCAAAGCCTATTATAAAATAGTTGGTGTCGTAGCCGCAGCAGTGGCGCAGCAGCCCGAAATCGACATTAATGTCGCGCCCGAGGGGTTTTTCCTCCGTAAAGTCATAAGGCGTTCCGTAAACCTCGGTGAACGAGCCGTTCGGTATAAGCGCTTTGTCGGTATTGCATATGCGCTCGCAGTCGAGTCTCAGGTGCATTTCAAGAGTTCTTCCGCTGCCGGCGCCGCAAAGATCGAAATATGAATGGTTTGTAAGGCATATGGGCGTTGCTTTGTCCGTGGTCGCCTCGTAGTTTACCGAAAGCTTTCCGTCGTCCGAGAGCGCGTATGTGCACTGCACATGCACGTTGCCGGGGTAGCCCATGTCGCCGTCGCAGCTGTCCAGTGTGAAAACTGCCTTGTTATCGTCGCAGTCGGCAATGTCCCATATTCTTTCGCCGAAGCCCAGAGGACCGCCGTGCAGATGGTTTCTGCCGTCGTTTGCGGGCAGAGTGTATTCAACGCCGTCAAGAGTAAAGCGGCTGTCGCCTATTCTGTTGCAGCAGCGCCCCACAACCTCTCCGAAATGTCCGACGGAGGCGGCATATTCCCCGGGTGAGTCGTAGCCGAGAACTACATTTTCGGCTCTGCCGCCGCTGTCAGGTACATATAGGCTCTGCAGTATGCAGCCGAGGGTTATTACGGTGCAGGAGATATTATTGCTTTTAAGATCGACGGCGTATATTTCGCGTCCGCCGAGAGTTCCGAACAGTCTTTTCATTTTATTACCTCAAGTACGCGTACTATGAAATCGGCACAGCGGCCGAGACTTGAAATGCTCATGCTTTCGTGCGCCGTGTGTATATCGTGAAGCTCGGGACCTATGGAAACTATGTCAAGTCCCGGCATTTTAGAGAGGATAACTCCGCATTCAAGACCTGCGTGGATAACGTCAATTTTGGGGGCGGTGCCGTACATGTCCTCCCAGACCTCGCACATAACGCGGCGCAGCTTCGAGTTTTCCCTGTACTCCCAGCCGGGATAATTTCCGTGGCTTACGGTGCTGCCGCCTGCGGTGCCGCACAATTCTTCTATTTCTCTGCAGAGTGCGTCCTTATCCTCGGCGGATACGCTTCTGACGGAAAGGGTGCCGCTTACGGAATCTTTATCGGTTTTCAGTATGCCTATGTTGTCGGAGGTGTGCACAAGTCCCGCGGGCTCTGCGCACATTTTGCGAACTCCGAAAGGTACTTCTCTCAAAAATGTGAGTACGCGTCCGGCACTTTCGGCCGTCATCGGGCAAACGGAAGAGGGCAGCGCCTCGGGGGAGAGGTCGGCTGCGGGGAAAATTTCAAGGGCAATATCCGGTTCGGTATGGCTCCATTCTTCTCTGAGACGCACAAAGTTTTTGAGAACTGCGTCTTTTGAGGCGGATATTACTGCGTCGCAGCGCTGAGGAATGGCATTGTCCTTGCCGTCGCGCTCTATTGAGATTATACCGCATTCCGGCTCCAGAAGCTCTGCCAGAAGCTTTATGGCGTTGAGGCGGCCGTTGTTTATCTCCGTGCCGCTGTGACCGCCCTTAAGACCTGTAAGGGCAACTGCGATGCAGTCGTCCTTTGAGACCGCCGCCGCACGGCTTACGGGGATTGTAAAGTCAAGACTTGTTCCGCCGCAGCAGCCGCAGGTGAACACACCCTCATCCTCGCTGTCGGCGTTTATGAGGTATTTTGCCTGCATACCGTCAAGATCAATAACGTCTGCACCCAGCATACCGACCTCCTCGTCGGTCGTGAAAACACATTCGAGGCGCGGTGCGCAAAGCGTTTTGTCGTCCAGCAGGGCGAGCATTATTGCAACGGCTGCGCCGTCGTCTCCGCCGAGAGTCGTGCCGTCGGCGCGGAGCGTGTCGCCCTCCTCGATAAGCGTTATGGGGTCATGCAGAAAATCGTGGGATCTGCCGCTGAGCTTTTCGCCCACCATGTCAACGTGTCCCTGAAGCATAACGGCGGCGTCATCCTCGCGGCCCGCTGCCGCGGGCTTTACGATTATCACGTTGTTTGCCCCGTCACGGCGGCAGAAAAGACCCCTCTCATCGGCGAAGCCCGTAAGATAATCGGCGATTTTTTCGCAGTGGTGCGAAACGCGCGGTATTTTTGCTGTCTCTTATACACATCTGACGCTGCCGACGATATGC
>USKS01000125.1 GCA_900555345.1 uncultured Eubacteriales bacterium | reverse complement strand
GCATAACGTTTGTATACCGCAGCACGGAAATTACGGGCAAGGTGCGCGGGCTTATAAAGGCTGCCGAGTATCTTGTGTGCGTGCGCGACGAAAGTCAGCTCATGCCCGACTATGACACATACGGATATGCGTACATTTCTCCCGTGCTTTACAAAGACGCGGCGGGATTTGAGTTTTACCCCCAGATACACGTTATAAGCGCAAGGGAAAGGGACGGCTTTTTCGACGATGTTGACAAGGCGATCGGAGAAACAACGCTTATTCTTACAAAAGAAGAATCGTCGGCATACTCTCTCTCCCGCGGCGAGATTGACGAGGGAAAGACCATGGGCAGCGTGCTTCCGGTTCTGTTTCTGCTTATAGCGGTGCTGACTATGGTAACGACCATGCACCGCCTCTGCGCAAAGGAAAAAACGCAGATAGGCACGCTTAAAGCGCTGGGCTTCAAGGACAGACGCATACTCCTTCACTACACGTCGTACGCGTTCACCATCGGCATCATCGGCAGTGCCGCGGGCATAGGCCTCGGGTACGCAATCGCGTGGTACGTCATGAACCCGAGCGGAACCATGGGCACATATTTCGATATGCCGGAGTGGAAGCTTTATATGCCTCTCTTCTGCGTATTTATAATAATCGGGATAATCGTTCTTCTGACGCTTATCGGCTTTGCCTCCGTCAGAAGCATGCTGAGGGGAACGGCGGCGGACGCGCTGAGACCGTATACTCCCAAAAAGATGAAGCCCATGCTTATTGAGCGCACGAATATGTTCCACCGCCTTTCCTTCGGCACAAGGTGGAATATGAGAGACATAATGCGCCACAAGTCGAGAACGGCGATGACCCTTATCGGCATTATTGGCTGCATGATGATTATAGTATGCGCATTCGGCATGAGGGACACAATGTCCGCTTTTCTCGATATGTACTATGACGGTGCGACAAACTACTCGTCGAGGATCTATCTGAGCGAGAGCGCCGACAGTGATGCCCGCCGGGAGGTCATCGACGCATATGACGGCGACTGGAGCCAGTCGATAAGCGTGCAGACGGAAAGCGACAAGACCGTGTCGCTCGATATATATTCTCTCAGCCATGACGCCGTGAAATTTCCCGGAAAAGAGAAGGGCTACACCGACATACGGGACGACGGAGCGTATGTTTGTATGCGCATCGCGGACGATCTGGGCATCGATGCGGGCGACAGCATAACGCTTTCCCCATACGGCACGGACGATAAATATACGTTCAAGGTCTCGGGCATTATCCGCAGCGTTTCGGAGTCGGTCGTAATTACGCCGAGGTGCGCCGAGGATGCGGGCATCACTCCTGTGCCGGATTCGGTATACACCGACACGCCCAAGACGGATATAGAAGCGCTTGACGCGGTAAAAAGCGTGCAGTCAAGGCAGGCTATCGTGGATTCATTCGATACGTTTATGGAAATAATGAACGCCATGATAGCGGTCTTTGTGGTCGGAGGACTTGTACTCGGCGTCGTTGTGCTGTATAATCTGGGTGTAATGAGCTATACCGAGCGCTACCGTGAGCTTGCGACGCTGAAAGTCGTCGGCTTCAGGGACAGGCGCATAGGCGGCATACTTATAGGTCAGAATCTGTGGCTCAGCGTTATCGGAGTCATTCTCGGGCTGCCTATGGGCGCCGGCGTGCTTGACTACGCACTGAAAAAGATGGCGGGCGAATACGAAATGCGCATGACGCTCGGCTGGGCGACATATGTTTTCAGCATAGCGCTCACAATGGGCGTGTCGCTGCTGGTAAGCGCCATGGTCTCAAGGAAAAACAGAAAAATAGATATGGTAGAAGCGCTGAAAGGCGCGGAGTGATCTCGCCGGCTGCGGCGGGAAAAGGAGAATCGTATGATAAAAACAATACTTCATATTGACGGCATGATGTGCGGTATGTGCGAGGCGCACATAAACGACGCGGTAAGACTTGCGTTCAACCCCAAAAAGGTCACATCCTCGCGTAGAAGCGGCGAGACCGTAGTAATATCGGCACAGCCTCTCGACGGGGCAAAGCTCGCCGAGGTCATAAAAAATACGGGCTACGATCTCAAAGGTATAGAATCCTTTGACGAGGGAGAAGCTCCCGAAAAAGAGAAAAAGCACATCGGACATTTTCACAGGAAAAAACAGTAGATCTGAAAAAAGAGAAGCCGCTCGTGCGGCTTTTCTTTTTTTGTCAATTGGGCTTCTATGTATCGATAATTGCAATACCGATATGAGAAACAGGCAATTCACAAACGAAAATATATTTGATACAATACAATCGTAAAAGTGTGAAATTATGACAAATACCGACGGAGGTGCAGTCTTGAAGGAAAATGATATCTCCCGTGCAACGCTCGGAAGAATACCGATCTATTTGAAATATTTGCGTAGCCTTCCCGCCGGGACGGATACGGTTTCCGCAACGACCATAGCAAGAGACCTCGGGCTCGGCGAGGTCCAGGTCCGAAAGGATCTGGGAGCTCTCTGCGGTTCGGGAAAGCCGAAGATAGGATATACGACCGAAAGCCTGAGATCCAGTCTTGAGGGCTTTCTCGATCCGAAAAACGGAGGCGCAGTTATAGTGGGCGCAGGTAAACTGGGCAGGGCGCTGCTCGATTACGGCGGGTTTGACGACTACGGGCTTGATATTTGCGCGGCGTTTGACAAAGCGGTCGAAAAACCGGAGCACACCGCTGCGGGAAAGCCCATACTTCCCGTGGCAGACCTTGCTGATTTCTGCAGAAAGTCCGGCGTCAAGATCGGCATAATCGCAGTTCCCGCCGCATCTGCTCAGGAGGTCTGCAACGAACTGTGCGACTGCGGAATAAAGGCGATATGGTGCTTTGCGCCGTGTCAGCTTTATAAGCCGGCGGATGTTGTTATAAGATACGAAAATATGGCACTGTCGCTTGCACATCTGAAAATGCAGATAGTTTAAGCGGAGAAAAATTGCAATACATAAATAGTGAGAAGGACTGAATATGAATCTCGACAGAATAATCGCAGTCAGAAACAATAAAACGGTATACCGCGACGGCGAGCGATGCCTTAAGGTCTTCGGCGAGGGATATACGAAAGCCGAAATTCTCAACGAGGCGCGCAATCAGGAGCTTGTGCTTGAAGCCGGCATAAACGTGCCGGAGATCCTTGAGATCAAGGACGTTGACGGAAAATGGGCGATAGTATACCGATACATAAAGGGTAAAACCGTAGAGCAGCTTATAAAGGAGCAGCCGGAAAACAGGGAAAAGCTGCTTTCCGATTTCGTGGATCTGCAGGTGGATATACACTCAAAATCCTGCCCCGAGCTTATAAAGCTCAAGGACAAAATGAACAGGCGCATATGCAAGACGGATCTGCCTGCCACCGTGCGCTACAGCCTGCACGAGCAGCTTGAAAGCACGTCGCGCATAGCCAAGGTGTGCCACGGCGATTTTGAGCCGTCCAACGTTATCATTTCCGAGGACGGAACGCCGTATATCATCGACTGGTCCCACGCGGCGCAGGGCGACGCGGCAGCGGACGCGGCGAGAACGTTCCTTTTGTTCTGGCTGAACGGCGATATCACAGGCGCCGAAGAGTATCTGAAGATGTTTTGCGAAAAGAGCAAAACCGAAATAAAATACGTCAAGAAGTGGATGCCGATGGTCTCTGCGGTACGTATGCTGAATAACGTAGCTGCGGAGCGCGAGTTTCTGTATTCATGGATTGACGCTTAATTAAAGGAGAAAAAATATGAAGATCACAGTATGCATCGGCTCGTCCTGCCACATCAAAGGATCGAGACAGGTAGTCGAAAAGCTCCAGGACCTCATCCGCGAAAAGGCAGTCGGCGATAAGGTAGATCTTGCCGGAACTTTCTGCATGGGCGAATGTCAGAAGGGTGTCTGTGTTACGGTAGACGACGCATTCTACTCCGTAACTCCCGACACCGTTGACGATTTCTTCGCACAGAACGTGCTCGCAAAACTCTGATCGGGCCATGATAGTTCAGATCTGTGTCGGATCGTCGTGTCATCTCAAGGGCTCGGAACGGCTTGTTGAGCTTTTTCGTGACGCTATTGCGTCTCACGGACTTGAGAAGGATATAACCCTTGCGGGCAGTTTCTGCACGGGCAAGTGTAACCGCGTCGGTGTAACGGTTACTATCGACGACGATATTTATACGGGTATAACACCGGACAACTTCAATGCGTTTTTTGAAGATAAGGTTCTGAAAAAGCTGACTTCGGAGGGGTGAGACAATGGACTGCCTTACACTGAAAAAATCCAACTGTAAAAACTGCTATAAATGCATTCGCCACTGTCCTGTCAAATCCATCCGTTTTACGGGAAACCAGGCATACATAATCGGCAACGAATGTATTATGTGCGGACAGTGCTTTGTTGTCTGTCCCCAGGATGCAAAGCAGATAGTGGACGAGACCGAGAAGGTACGTGTGCTGCTGCAGAGCGGAGACCCCGTTGTGGTGAGCCTTGCTCCGTCGTTTGTGGCAAACTACGAGGGCGCCGGTATCGGAGCCATGCGCGACGCGCTTAAGCAGCTCGGCTTCTACGACGTTGAAGAAACCGCACTGGGCGCAACGGTCGTTAAAACGGAGTATGAGAGACTGCTCGAAGAGGAAAAGCGGGATATAGTCATATCCTCATGCTGCCATTCCGTAAACCTGCTTATACAGAAGTATTTTCCCGCGGAGCTTAAGTATCTCGCGGAAGTTCTCTCTCCCATGCAGGCGCACTGCCGCAGCATAAAAGAGCGCATCCCCGGCGCAAAGACCGTTTTTGTGGGTCCCTGCGTTGCGAAAAAGGACGAGGCGCAGTATTATGACGGCATTGTTGACGCAGTTCTTACGTATGATGAACTGACGGCATGGCTGAAAAGCGAGAATATCGAGATACGCCGAGAGACCGACAGCGAGGAAAAGAGCCGCGCGCGCTTTTTCCCCACTACGGGCGGTATACTCAAGACAATGCATACCGATCTCCCCGGATATACCTATATGGCGATAGACGGCACTGAGAACTGCATGGCGGCTCTGCGCGATATTGAGGACGGCAAGATACACCATTGCTTTATAGAAATGTCCGCGTGCGCGGGCAGCTGCATCGGCGGCCCCATCATGGAAAAGAAGCACCATATGCCGCTCAAGGATTACCTGTCCATCGCCGGCTACGCGGGCGATCAGGATTTTGATATCGCCCAGCCCGATGAAACCAGCCTGCGCAAGCACTTTGAGTGGATCGAGCGCAAGGCGCAAATGCCCTCCGAAACTGAGATTAACCAGATTCTGCGCGAAAAGATGGGCAAAACC
>USKS01000124.1 GCA_900555345.1 uncultured Eubacteriales bacterium | reverse complement strand
GGAAGGCTAACCACAAAGTTTGAATTGCTTTGATAAAAACTAAAGGTCTGCAGTTCCATAACTTCGGCGGGAAGACGAGCGGATTCGGGTGCAGGCGGGGTACAGGCATGTGGCGCGGCTGTTGAGCGGTGCAGGCGCTGGCGATGTGTGCGCGGTGTGCGAGCCTTGCGGCGGGGAGACAGGCGGATTCGAGCGGCGGCGCGGCAAATGACCCGTCAGCTATCCGACTATCCGAAGCTTCGAAAAAAGCGCGGAGCATCTGCTCCGCGCTTATCACTATATCTGCATGTGCAAATTATTTTTTGTACATGGGTCCGTATGCCGCGCATGCGCGGAAATCCTGGCCCTCTTTATCCATACCGAATGCGTTGAAGCTTGCGGGACGGAATATATCCTCTTCGGGAACGTTATGCATTGCTACGGGAATGCGCAGCATGGAGCACATCGTAATAAGATCCGCGCCTATATGACCGTAGCTTATTGCACCGTGGTTTGCGCCCCAGTTGTTCATAACGTCATACGCGCTCTTGAACGCGCCCTTGCCGGTAATGCGGGGAGCGAACCATGTGCTGGGCCATGTGTAGTCAGTGCGCTTCCAGAGGATCTCGTTGACCTCCTCGGGCAGGCGTACAGTCCAGCCCTCCGCTATCTGAAGCATCGGTCCGAGACCCTTTACAAGGTTGAGTCTTATCATGGTAACGGGCATTTCCGCGTCGGTGCAGAAACGGCTGGAGAATCCGCCGCCTCTGAAATATCCCAGATCGGCATAGTTCCAGGTAACGTTCTTCATGATTTCGTCGCAGTCCGCGTCGGTCATATCGTACCAGGGCTTCATGACAGCGTTGCCGTTTTCGTCCTTGACCGCGCCGCAGGCGTCAAGGCAAGCCGCGCCGGAGTTGATAAGGTGGATAAATCCGCCCGCCTCGCGAGCCTTGCCCTCAATGTCGTAGCCGGATGCGGCCTTTACCGCGTCGGCGCTCCAGTATGTACGAACGTCCGCAAATATCTGCGCACGGTTTGTGAGCAGCTTCATGAACATCATTCCGAGACCGTTGAGAACGTCGTTCTCCGTTGCGAGAACGTAGGGCTCTCTTGCGCCGTTCCAGTCAAAAGACGTATTGAGCAGCGCCTCGGGGAAGTCGCAGTTGGGATAGAAGTCTGTCCACTGGCGCTGACCCTGGAAGCCTGCCGCAAGCGCGTTGTGGCCTACCATTTCTTCTTCCGCGCCTGCGGGAAGATTCTTGTTTCCGCACATAAGGTCCTTGATGATGACCATCATCTTGACGACAAATTCCCAGTCGCTGTCCTTATGAGCGCGGTCGCGCTGAAGCTCCGCGGGGTTCTTGTCAAAGCCCTCTTTGCACTTTTCGCGCGTCCATTTGAGAGCCTTTTCGTACTCGTCGTGATCGTATATGCCCTCGGTCATGCGGCGGATGATCTCCACCTCGTCAACGGATTCAACTCTCATGCCCAGGTATTCCTCGATAAATGCGGAATCTATGATAGAGCCGCCGATACCCATGCAGATAGAGCCTATCTGCAGATAGGATTTGCCGCGCATGGTTGCGCAGGCTACTGCCGCGCGGCCGAAACGCAGAAGCTTTACCTTAACGTCCTCGGGGATCTCGGTAGCGTCGGCGCTCTGAACATCGTGGCCGTAGATGCCGAAAGCGGGCAGGCCCTTCTGCGCGTGGGTCGCCAGAACGGACGCCAGATAAACCGCGCCGGGGCGCTCAGTGCCGTTAAAGCCCCATACGGCTTTAATGGTGTTGCGGTCCATGTCCATCGTCTCCGCGCCGTAGCACCAGCAGGGAGTGACGGTCAGCGTGATGTCAACGCCCTCGCGTCTGAACTTCTCGGCGCACGCCGCAGCCTCGCCCACTCTGCCGATAGTAGTGTCGGCAATAACGACCTTTACGGGCTCGCCGTTTGAATAGCGAAGATTTTCGGTGAAAAGCTTTGCGGCGCTTTTCGCCATGTTCATGGTCTGATCCTCGAGGGATTCGCGAACCTTCAGCGCTCCTCGGCGGCCGTCAATGGTGGGGCGTATGCCTATAACGGGATATTCGCCCACAAGTCTGTTTTTAGCCATAATATGAATATTCCTTTCACAGAAGTAATTTTTCACATATATATTACCACAAATTGCACACAAGTTCAACAATATGAAAGGTAAATTTGTTGTTATGGTAAAAAATTTTTATTTACACTTTCCGGCTTGAAAAAATCGGGCAATAATTATAAAATTAAATCAATGTAATTAACGGAGATACTTTTATGAAATGGACTGAAAGCTATACTGTAAATGCTCACGACACCGATATCAACGATATCGTCAGTCTTACGGGCATAATGCGCTATATACAGGACTGCGCCCACTGTCAGATGGCGGGCGAGGGTCCCTCTTACGACAAGCTGCACTCACAGGGCAAGGCTTTTGTGATATCTCGCCTTGCCGTCAGCATATACGGCAAGCTGTACGCGCACGACAAAATCAAGGCATCCACATGGGCGTGCGACTCAACGGGCGTTTCGTTCAACAGATGCTACAGCGTTGAGCGGGACGGCAAAAAAATCGCAGAAGCATCCTCCATATGGGCGCTTCTGGATACCGTAAGCGGCAGACTTATCCGCGTTTCCGATTTTCCCAACAACTATTGTGTTGACGAGCCCCTTGAGCTTGATATGCCCTCTCATTTCCGCCTGCCCGCCGACGTGCCTCTCGCACTTGTAGGTGAGCGCACGGTTGAATATCAGGACGTTGATATAAACGGGCACATGAACAACACGCGCTACGGCGATATTCTGTGCGGATACATTCCCGACATGCGCGGCCTGCGGGTCATAAAGTTCAGCATAAACTACTGCGGAGAAGCCCGCCTCGGCGAAAGCCTGAAGGTCTATATGGGACGCACGGGCGACGGCGCATACGTTTTCCGCACCGTCCGCGAAGGCGGAAAGACGAACGTCGAAGCCGAGATTCTGACGGAAAAGCTGTAAAAATCCCCGTAAAGCAAAAGCGGCTGCCGACACCTTCTTTATAAGGTGTCGGCAGCCGTTTTGTTACATTTTTTTGCCGAAGCGCTCCGTGCAGTAATCCCTGTCAACGGTTATGACCGCATTGTAAGCGGGGTCAAGCTTCTTCACCTCTGCATTCAGAACCTCGCAAAGCTTTTCGTCGCTCAGAGGAAATTCGTCCGTCACGGCAACGTCAAATATTAGATTTGAGTGCGTGACACCGAACACAACGCGGAAATCATGCATTGAAGCGGGGCTTGAATATTCCGCAGAGATCTGCGAAAGAATATCCGCCGTCTGTGCCTTTACGGCGCTAACCCGCGGGTCCGAGCACTGCACGGGATCCATGTGTATTACAAGCTGTATGCCGCGCTCACGGCGAAAATCGTCCTCAATATTGTCCACGAGATCGTGGGACTGCATAATGTCGCGCTCGGCATCCACCTCAACGTGCGCGGAGACAAAGCAGCGGCCCGCGCCGTAGCTGTGCACCACAAGATCGTGTATGCCGATAACACCGTCGTACGAGCGTATTTTTTCGGCAATGCCTGCCACGAAATCCGCATCCGGCGCTTTGCCGATAAGAGTATCCGACGCCTCATAAACAAGCTTTATGCCCATGACTATAATATAGACCGCGATCGCGCAGCCCAGGACCGCATCGGTAAGCGGACCGGTGTATTTGCTGAGCAGCATGCCCGCCATGACCGCCATTGAAGCGGCAGCGTCGCCCATGCTGTCAACCGATGAGGCACGCAGTGCCTGAGAGTCTATCTTTTTGGCGGACAAACGGTAAAACAGCGCCATGATAAGCTTTACAGCGACTGCAACGCCCATAACGATAAACGTAAGTTTGCCGAACTGCGCACCGCCCGTGCCGGAAAACAGCTGCTGCACTCCGGAGCGGAGCAGCTCTATGCCGAGCACGGTGATGATCACCGATATAAACAGCCCGCAGAGATACTCTATACGCGCGTGCCCGTACGGATGCTTTTTATCCGCGGGCTTGCCGGACATGGCATATCCGACCAGCACAAACACGGATGAGCCCGCGTCCGACAGATTGTTTACGGCATCGGCAACAATGGCAACGCTTGACGTGAGCAACCCCACCGAAAGCTTGAAAGCGAAAAGCAGCACATTTGCGCAAATGCCGACAATACCCGCGTGGCGCCCGACGGCGAGCCGCGCATTATTTTCATTTGTTTGAGTCATTATCCTCATTCCTTATAAGAATAAGCTCCTTTGCATAAGGCAGACCCTCTATCCAGCGGCACACCTCATGCCATTCGGGAAGCTTGTGGTTTCTTCTTGCATAGTATATGTTGATAAGGTTCTCGTAGTTAAGAGTGCAGGTGCGTTTCTGGTTATACGACGAAGGAAGAAGCTGTATCATATCGTCCCAGGGGGCGCGCGCCTTTGTTTCGACATACTCAAGGCGAAAGCCCTCAAGACAGCTTATCACACCGTCAAGGCACGCAAGAGCCGCGTCGCTCATTCTGTCGCAGCTGAAATCCTCGCGGGAGAAAGGCTTTGAATGAATTTTATGCATGGTGGAGCAGGAATTTGCCACCGTGCCCACCTTGTAGGTGTCGTACTCTTTCCACCAATACAGAGGCGCTGTTATGTCAACGGAGACGAAGATCATTCTCAGATATTTTCTGTGGTCGCTGCCGGAAACGGAAAGCGCGTGCGCGCGCTTTATATCCGCCTCACCGAGGACGTATTCGCCGTTCTCGTTATAGTAGCTGTCGCTGTTTGCCCAGCTGTTCATGGGATTTCTCATGCCGCGGACGGCAGCCTCAAGGTTCATGACCTTCGTTTTCTCTATCGTTATCATCGCGTAGCCTCCGTTGGGGGTATATTTACTTAATATTATCACATTATACCCTCCGAGTCAATGAAAAACTGCCGCCGACGGGCAAATATTGCCCCTCGGCGCGCCTTTATTTATCTCGTCATACCTTGACACGGACGCGCTCGGAATATATAATAATATTGAATATTATGGAGTATTGTTTCCTTTGACAGGATGTTGAAACGGAAGATACGGAAAGGACCTTGAAAAATGAAAAAAATCATGCTCGGCAACGAAGCCGTCGCCCGCGGACTTTACGAGGCAGGCGTTCGCTTTGTCTCCAGCTATCCGGGCACACCCAGCACGGAGATAACGGAGTTTGCCGCAAAATACGATGAAATATATGCGGAATGGGCGCCTAACGAAAAAGTTGCTCTTGAAGCAGCTCTCGGCGCGTCGGTAGGCGGCGCGCGCTCCTTCTGCGCCATGAAGCACGTCGGCCTTAACGTTGCGGCAGACCCGATGTTTATCGGC
>USKS01000123.1 GCA_900555345.1 uncultured Eubacteriales bacterium | reverse complement strand
CGTTATCTATGCTTGATAGTCTGAAACCTATGCAGTTTGGTTTTTTCGGGTTCTTAGGGAGCTTTTTCCCAAAAAAGATCCCTAAGTGGGGCATGGGGAGGAGCCCCATATATACACCTATCCTTCATGTCGGGGTGCAGGGCTTCAAAGTTTTCGCTTTTTGATGCTCTCCCAATATGCTTTAGCGGCCTGCTCGGTCTTGTTCTCGCCGAAGCGATAATATTTCGCGTCCGCAATATCGTCCGGCAGGTACTGCTGCTGCACCCAGTCGCCGGGGTAGTCGTGAGGGTACACATATCCTTTGAACTGCGGTGATCTCAGATGCTGCGGAACCTTGAGTCCGCGCCCCGCGCGTATATCCGCAGCCGCGGCGTCCAGCGCACAGTACGCCGTGTTTGACTTCGGCGCGGTCGCAAGCATGACAGCGGCGTTTGCAAGCGGGATACGTCCCTCGGGCAGTCCCAGCGCCTTTGCGCTTTCAACGCACGCATACGTTATTGCCGCCGCCATGGGGTAGGCGGCGCCTATGTCCTCCGAGGCGATAACGAGCAGCCGTCGGCACGGCGAAAGAAGATCGCCGCCCTCCAAAAGCTTTGCGAGATAAAACACGGCGGCATCGGGGTCGCTGCCCCGTATGGACTTCTGCAGGCATGACAGCAGATCGTAGTGCACGTCTCCGTCCCTGTCAAAGCAGCCGGCGCGGGTATCCGGCACAAATGCCTTTACATCCTCTTTCGTGACAGCGCCTTCGGCAATGCTTGCGGCGCCGTCAAGAAGAGTGACGGCGCTGCGCACGTCGCCCTGGGCGCAGCCCGCGATATATCTGAGCGCGTCCTCGTCGGCGCCGCCGTCCAAAGTGTCGGCAATGCGCCTGAGCAGCGGCAGCATGTCCTCGGCGCTCACGGGCTTGAACTCAAACACCGAGCAGCGGGAGAGCAGCGCGTCATATACATAGTAATACGGATTTTCCGTTGTGGAGGCTATAAGCGTTATTCTGCCGTCCTCAAGATATTCCAGAAGCGACTGCTGCTGCTTTTTGTTGAAATACTGAATTTCGTCAAGATACAGAAGTATGCCGTTCTGACCGAAAACTCCTCCGGTCTCCGCCGCAATATCCTTTATGTCGGAAAGCGACGCCGTCGTCGCGTTGAGCCGCCGCAGCTCCATGCCGCTCTTTTCGGCGATGATGGAAGCGCAGGTGGTTTTTCCCGTTCCTGGCGGGCCGAAAAATATCATGCTGGTAATGTGCCCGCTTTCGCACATCCGCCGCAGAACTCCGTTTTCGCCCACAAGGTGCTGCTGCCCCACAACTCCGTCAAAATCCGTGGGTCGGATCATGTCGGCGCGCGGCTTATTTTGCGCCATAACGTACCTCCGAATTGTTTTTCTCTCTGCGGCATGCGCCGCACTTCTCCCGTTATTATAACGCAATATCTGCGGTTTTTCAAGCGCCGCGCGCCATAATCCGCCCCATGTACCGCTTTGCGGCGGGTCAAAACGCATATTTTGCGCTTTTTTTCAAATAAATATGCAAAAAATCATTGACATTGCAAATGAATGTGCTAAAATATAACTGTACTAATCCACATAGTACAGTGAAAGGAGGCAGATATGTTGCAGATAGACGTATTGTCACGCGTACCTGTCTACGAGCAGATTATATCACAGATCGAAATGCTTGTCGCCGCCGGAGTTCTGAAGGAGGGCGACCAGCTCCCTTCCGTGCGGGGACTTTCCGTAGACATTTCGGTCAACCCAAATACTATTCAGAAAGCTTATACTGAGCTTGACAGCCTCGGAGTGGTAACTTCGGTACCGGGCCGCGGCTGCTTTGTAGCGCAAAACGCCGGAGAGATGCTGCGCCGCAGGGGTGAAGCATCGCTCACCGAGTTCAGAAGTCTTGCCGCAAGGATACATTCTCTCGGCATCGGAGCAGAGGAGCTGCACCGTGCCGTGGACGAAGCCCTGGGCGAGGGCTGACGGCTCCGAGTTCTGACGAAAGGAATTAAACTGTATGATAAAAGCTGAAAATCTGACAAAAAAGTTTTCGGACATGACAGCGCTCGACTCCATAAGCTGTAATGTTGAAAGCGGCTGCATCTACGGCATGGTCGGCTCAAACGGAAGCGGAAAGTCAACGCTGCTCCGTCTGCTTTCCGGAGTATACAAGCCGGACGGCGGCAGAGCCACACTTGACGGCGAGGACATATACGAAAACGTTTCGGCAAAGGCGAAGATCGCCTTTGTGCCCGACGAGCTTTACTATCCCGCAGGCGCCAACATGGACAGAGTTGCCGCCATGTATAAAAGCCTGTATCCCGGTTTCGACCGCGAGCGATATAAGAATCTTGCGAAGGATCTGAATCTTGACCGTTCAAAATCCCTCAGCATGTTTTCAAAGGGTATGCGCAGGCAGGCTATGACCGTGCTTGCACTTGCGGCAAAGCCCGACTACATTTTCTTTGACGAGACCTTTGACGGACTTGACCCCGTAATGCGCAACTATGTAAAGCGCCTTATATGCATGGATGTGGTTGACAGAGGCGCATCCGCCGTCATCACCTCCCACTCGCTGAGAGAGCTTGAGGACACCTGCGATCAGCTGGCGCTTCTGCACAAGGGCGGTATCGTTTTTGAAAGCGATATTCAGAACCTGCGCACAACGCGCTTTAAGATCCAGATAGCGTTCGCGGGTGAGAGCGATTACGGTCCCGAACGCTTTGAGGGACTTGACATAGTCCGCTTTACAAAGCACGGCTCCGTCGTAAATATGATCGTAAAGGGCGACCGCGACGAGACGGTTGAAAAGCTGCGGGCAATGTCTCCCGCCATTCTCGACGTGCTGCCGCTCACCCTTGAAGAAGTATTCACCTACGAAATGGAAGCGCTGGGCTACAGCTTTCAGCTGGACTGATAAGCGCGGCGACGTAAAATGCACGGGACATTTCCCCGCTGCACAACGAAACCTGTTCGGAAAGGAATTGGTCACTTCAGATGAAAAATAAAATTTTCTCCCGGGGAATATATGCCGAGGGCATGCGCCGGCTGCGCATTTTCGGTCTTATAGTTCTGTCTGTGGGGCTTCTCGCCGAGATAGCGCCTCCGCTTATACAGCGCCTTGACAATTCAAAATATATCGGTTCAGGCTATATGGGCACGCCCGACACGGTCGGCTTTTTCGCGGTATGTTATGCGCTGCCGGTCATAGTTCTTGCCATCGTGCCGCTGATGACGCTTTTGCTGTTCGCCTCGTTTGACAGGCGCGCGTACTGCGACTTCTGCCATTCGCTGCCGTATACCCGCCAGTGCATATTTATATCAAATGTTGCGGCGGTGCTCACATGGACCGTCGGTCTCATGCTTATGTGCGGCGCGGCGGGCGTCGGCATCCGACTCGCAATGCCGCAGTATTATGCCGTAAGCTTTGCGGGCTACGGCATGTATATACTGACGGCGCTGCTCACCGCTCTTTATATGTGCTTTACGGTAACGCTTGCCGCAAGCCTTACCGGTACGGTATTCTCAAACATCACCCTTGCGGCGCTGATACTTGCTTTTCCGCGCTTTATGCTGTGGATGGTGACAAATCAGATAAACGACAATCTGCCGCTTCTGTGCGGAAACGCGTACACCCCGATACTCTCGCCCAGATATAATCCCGCGGTTTCCATGTTTCTGAACTCGTACGGCGTTGACCGCACACTGACGGACCGCGGTCCCATAATATATTCTGCTGTCATAGTCGTGCTGTATGCGGCGCTTTCGCTGTTCTTCTTTGTCCGCCGCAAAAGCGAGCTGGCAGGCAGCCCCGCTCCGGGCAAGTTCACGCAGGCTGTTGTGCGCATCTGCCTTGCCATGATGCCCGCGACGCTCGGCACGCTGCTCGTTATGAACGGCGAGACCTATTTCGGCATAGCGCTTTACGTTCTGGCTGTGATAGTATATTTCTCATACGAAATTCTGTCAACGCTTAAGTGGAAAAACATAGTCCGTTCTCTCCCCGCGCTGGGCGCGGTGGTCGTTCTGAACCTTGCGGTGTTCGGCATTATCACCTGCGCGACTACCGTCGCAAGGAACTACCGTCCCGAGGCTGAGGATGTTTCAAGCGTGCGCATTATGAACCTTACTGGCACAGGCAATGACGCAGGTCTTGTTACAAACGCAATTTCCAAGGTGGAGATCACGGACAAGGAGACCGTAAAAACCGTTACCGACGCGCTGAAATTCAATCTTGATTTCTACAACGACCGCAAAGCGCTGCCGTACTCCTATGCGGAGTTCAAAAACAGCCGTTACAAAGAGGAAAACACGTATATTCAGGTAACGGTCGCGCTGAAGGACGGCTGCATCACCAGATACAGATTCCTCTGCATAACGCCCGATGAGCTTGACACCATAGCAAAAAGGCTTGCTGAGAACGACGAATACCGCGAGGCGGCAATGACTCTGCCGAAGGCAGTGTATGGCTCCGTGTCGATCGGAAGTCTTTCGTCGACCGGAAATATTCCGAAAAAGGAACTTATGAGAGTCATTGACGTTTTTCAGGACGAGATACGGGAGAACGGCTTTGAAACATGGATGCGTCAGCTGATGTTTGAGGGCAGCTTCTACGTCGACTGGTCTATGTGCGAGCGCATGTTTATACGCTACGATTACGGTTCCTCCGACAATATGATGCAGCTGCCCATAAGCGCAAATCTGTATCCTGAGACCTTCAAGGCTGTCTGCGATCTCACATGGGACACGTTCAGTGAGCTTGACGATGTAACGAACGTAATGGACAAGGCGCTCGGCGGCGCAGACGAAGTCTCCGACTATGAATACTGGAGCGTCACTGTCACCGCTCTTGACAAACGCAGCGGCGAGAGTAAAAACCACAGCCTGTCCGCCTACGGCGGAAGTGATGCGGGCTCCGGCTATGAAGCCGACGCGAACAGCAGGGCTCTGCAGACTGCAGCCGCACTGTTTTCCGAGGCAAAGGAGCAGGACGCCGAGGTCACAGACGACGGAGTTGTCTTTGTCGATTTGAACTTTGACAACTACGCCTCAA
Source organism: uncultured Eubacteriales bacterium (assembly GCA_900555345.1). Next base: position 336 of record USKS01000123.1, on the reverse strand, counting down.
ACGACCCCAGACCTGTATATGCATCGTTCTATATGCCTATACCCGACGGCTACGATTTTTCTGCCGCCGGATTTGAAGAAATTGAGGTGGAAGCCACCGCAGTTTCCGCGGTCGTTTATAACTGATATGTACGCGCCTCTCCCCTCCCCGCATGGGAAACGGACCTCGCGGGGCTGGGCGCCCCGCAGGGGGAACGATTTCGCGGGGCTGGGCGCCCCGCACCCCGGACATGAGGGGTATATATGTGGGGCGCTGCCCCACACCCCGTCCATGTAACGTTATATATGGGGCTTCGCCCCAAACCCCACTCGAGGACTTTTTTGGGAAAAAGTCCCC